>CAYWNN010000008.1:0-11873 GCA_964459685.1 uncultured Coriobacteriaceae bacterium | reverse complement strand
AGAAGTTCAGATGCACTACCATTAAAGCCTAAAACACTATTCCAAAATATACTTAGAGCGGTTGAAGTAGTTACACTATATCTGCCTTCATTTAATGTGTTAGATACATATGAAGCATTAAATTCTTTTAATGTTGATGAACCATATATCTTGCTAATTGCATTATCAATAGTTAATCCACCAACTAGTGAAGAAATATAACCATTAGTTGCAGAAATAGATGAATAATAACCATCTTCGTCATAATCATATGAAGCTACAAATAATTTATCTTGATCTAAAACTATAAAATTATCTTGATATGTATTTATAAAATATCGATCGTTTTTATAAATTATTCCTCTTAGTTCAAGTAGAGGTCCATATGATGTTTCAAAGCTCATCGTATAATCGTTATTTGTATTAATATTCTCCAATGCATAATAAATAGCATAATATTCATCGTATACAACCTCTATTTTAAAACTATATGTTTCAGTTGTATATTCAGGAGCAGACACATATATAGTTCTGCTTCCAAGCTCTTTTAATGGTTCACTTTTAGATATAGAAAGAAAATATTCAGAAGAGCTTAGAACAATCCTAGATGAAGAATTGTCTCTATATACATAAACACTTAAATCACTAAATGAAGGTACTTCATTATAATAATATGTGGTTCTATATCCTTCTTGAATACCAATATGATAAGAAGATTGTCCTATTTGATCTCCAACTACTATTAAGATATCTTGATATATAGATGAATCGCTTTCTTTATATAACTTTAAAGTAGAAATACCGGTTAATGAAGATGAGGATATAGTTAGATTAGACTCATCAATGCTTACTGTTACTAATGTTTCGTTGCTTAAACTATATCCTAAATCTTCAAAATTATATGAAATCTGCAGCGTTTTTGTTTCATTTTGCGACATTTGCACATATGAAGAATCTGCAGTAATAGCATATGATTCAGATTGCCTTACACACGAAATTAACAAAAACGAACTTGCAGAAACACAAGACAATAAGACATAAAATATTGATTTTTTAATAAACTTTTTGAACATATATTTTCAACTAATAATTATTCTTCAGGTAAACCTGTTTGCTCATATTCTATTCCGGTTCTCGAGCTTTGATAAACAGTACTACCGCCTTGTGTAATTGCTGCCCACTCTTCTTCTGTACCTTCATAGTAGATAGTTAAATAAGTAGTGGTAATAGTATTTTGGAAAGCGTAATTTCCAAGATAAGTTATAGATTTTGGAAGGAACGCTTGGGTTAAATAGTTACACCATCCAACTCCACCAGTTTCAATCGTTGTTATTCCACAAGTCGTAGATATCTCAAATTTCTCTAATGCATAGCAATTCTGAAATGTTCGCTCAACAATTGTCTTAGTACCACCTAGATCCGTATTAATTGTAACTTTATTAATTAAAAGACTGCTTAGATTGTTGGTTGCGTTTGACATTTGAAAAGCATAACTACCAATATATTCTACATTTGGTCCAAATGTTAATTCAGTGTCCCCATCATTTACTGTTATACCTGTACTAGCACCAGCATAAGCAAAACAATAATCACCATAGTATGTTATATTATCTGATAAAGTAACTTTGGTAAGAGCTCTATAATTATAGAATAAATTATCTCCTATTTCGGTAACATTCATAGCTACTAAATCTATTTCTGTAGCACTAAATCCATCCATCTTCATCATTGCACGTTTACCATTTCCGGTAGAAGCAGGTATGAGTAGCAAATGATTATCGATTGAAATAGCACTATCTTCTTCAAAGATAAGACCAGGATATGAATTCAATTGGCTATCATATGAAAAAGCAGCACAATTACTAAAAGCATTTGTTCCAATTGATGTTAAATTAGATGACAGTTTTAATGACGTCATACTTGATGTGTTTTGGAATGCATAACTTAAAACGGATGTGACAGAATTTGGCATCACAAATGATGTTAATGCTGTACATCCAGAAAACATAGTTTGGGCAATCTCATTATTTCCATATGTTCCATTGAATGTATAAGTTTCTAAAGATGTATTGTAAGCAAAAACAGCTGTACCAAATGTTATTTCGTTTTCTCCTTCAATAACAACACTTTTTAGACTAGTACACGAATTAAATGCTCCATAATCTATTTGAGTAACAGTATCTGGTACAACAACTTCTTCAACGCCGCTCATAAAGAATGCATACTCTCCAATAGTTGTAATAGTTGATGGATATTCAATTGTTTTTAATGCAGTACATTGATTGAACATATATGCAGGTACTTCAGTCATACCTTCAGATAAAGTAACATCTTCTAACTCATAACAGCGATAGAAGACATTATTTCCGTATGAATAACAACTACCTGGCAAAGTCGCAGATTTTAATGCCGCAGCTTGAGCGAAAGCATATTGATCAATAGAATATATACCTTCAGATACTACAAGTGTTTCTAATGTTTCATTGTTTTGGATAATATAACTTCCAATTGCTGTAACAGGTCTTCCATTAAATGATGTTGGTGTCTTCATATATGTAGCAGTACCGGAATATCCAACAAGCTTATAAGTAGTACCTAAATCTTCAAAGTAGAAATCACTAAAATCCGATTCAGAATATACTGCATATGTAACTGTATCTTCAAAAATACTTGTTAAATCAGTGTCCCATCTTAAGAATTCATACATGACGCTATCAGTATTTAATCTTGTTGGTTCACTACCTTTATAAACAGCTTCTTCACCTTCATCTACATATGTCTCATAAAGTAATGTTCCATCATAATTTCTAAATTCGACAGAATATTGATTGTCTAAATTTTCAACCACTGCTACTTCATATGTTGCAGAAATATTAATATTTTCTGTATTCGTAGCTTTAATAGTTGCTACACCTACACTAAGTCCAGTAACTAATCCATTATCAACTGTTGCAATATCAAGATTTTGACTCTCCCAAACATAAGACCCAGTTGAATTAGTTAAAGATAAACTTAGTAATGTTTGTCCACCAACCTCAATTCTATCTACACCACTAATTGATACTTCTGGTGTTAACGTTGATGGATCTACATCATCATTTGATTCTCCACAACTTGCTAAACTAACAACACCTAACAACGATAATCCTAAAATAAATAATTTTTTCTTCATCTTAATTTCCTCCCTTTATATAGAAGTTTCTACACCAGTTACACCTGGTTCATAATTTAATGTTAAAGTTAAATATCCATATTGAATTAATAAAGATATAGTTTCGCTAAATTCACTATTAGCATCCAAGAATGAATCCCATTGAGTTTGAGTACCCATAAAATTGATTTGACTTAAATTTTCACAATTATTAAATGCTGTTGAATTTACTGTCATTGACCAGTTCTCATCATTATTATCAACACCTGGTCCAAATGTTATTGTCGATAATGATGTGCAATAATTAAAACAATATTGAGGAATACTTGTCACATTCTTAGAAATATAAATTTCTTCTAAATCATAACAATAACTAAATGTACTACCGCCATATAATGTTGTAACAGAATCTGGCATTGTAAATGAGGTAATACCAGTTGATGAGAATGTAAAAGAATTAATTGTGTCTAATTGAGAATTTTCAATATCATCAAAGACAACTGTCGTAAGAGTAGAAATTCCTTGAAATGCTCCATATGCAATAGATGAAACAGAACTTGGAATTGTGAGTGTTGTAAACTCTGCACTAAAGAAAGCATTAGAACCAATTGTTATAAGTCCGCTATAAAGGTCAAACTGTCTTAAACTATAACAATATGCAAATGCATATGTTCCAATTGATTGAACTGCCTCTGTGTTATATACCTCTTTTAAATATTTAGCACCATATGCAAAATAACTAGAAAGCGTTGTTGTTGCACTACTTAACGTTAAATACATAAGATTGCTATTGTAGAAAGTATAAGATCCAAATGATATCGCTGTCGTATCACCAGTCTCTACTTCTTCAAAAGTAACTTCTTCAATATCTGCTAACCAGAAAGCATATTGTTCGATTGTTTTAACTGTATTTGGAATTGTGACACTTAAGAATGATGCTTTATAGAACGCCGTTCCTTTAATGGTTGTACAGCCTTCTTCAATTGTTAAATTGGTTGTTGAATTTAGAGCAACTGCATAAAGAATTGTTCCGTCTTTGCTATAAAGTGCTACGTTATCTACTACTTTAAAGTATTGATTGCTTTCTGATATAGAAATGGTTGATAAGTTTATACAATCCAACACTAAAGATTGATATCCAGAACTGTTGTAATCAATCGTTTCTAAATTATCAGATAAAGTTAAAGTAGTGATACCTTGAGCATGACAGAACACTGATTCTCCAAGATATGTAACAGTTGAAGGTAATACAACTGTTCTTAATGTTCTATTCCATTGGAAAGCAAATGCTCCAATACTTTCTAATCCTTCATTGAACTCAAAATTTAAGACATAACAATTTGCAAAAGCACAATCTCCAATCGTTTTAAGTCCTGGAGCTGAAAAATATCTTAAACTAGAACAATTATAGAAAGCATAGTCTGAAATCTCCGCTAATCCCTCATCAAATTCATAAAATTCGTTTAAAGCTTCACAATAATAGAATGCATATGAACCGATATATGTAACTCCACTTGGAAGATTACAATTTTCTAAATATGTACAACTATAGAAAGCACTATCACCAATAGAAACTATGGTATCTGGTAATGTTATGCTTGTAATTGATGTTGCATAAAATGCACTATCACCAATAGCAACTACATTTCTATAGTTATAAGATGATGGAACAACAACATCTAAACTTGATCCTGTATATCCGTCAATTGTATAACCTCCATTTGCAATATCCATCGAAAATACAAAATCAGTAATAGGTGTTGCTTCATATTGAGCTACATATTCTGTATCTTCTGTAATAGATTCTATCTCCTTATCCCATCCAATAAAAATATATGAATTAGATGCATCAGATAATCTAGTTGGAGTATCTCCGCTATATCTAGGAGTATCTCCATTAACTACAATATCTTCATCAAGAAGTGTTCCATCATAATCATAAAAATATGCATGTACATATTCTGCTTCTAAAACAGTTGGATCTATTACATCAATCTCAACAGAATCAGTAACAGTTGAATCTCCACTTGCTTGAACAACAATAGTTGCAGTACCTGCATCTAGTGCAGTAACTAACCCGCTACTATTAACTGTTGCTACAGTTGGATTAAGTGATGCCCATAATACATCAACTTCTTCAACTGTAAAAATAGTGGACAACTGCAGGGTTTCTCCAATTTCTAGCGACTTTGCTCCAGTAATTAATACTTGATTGGATACCTCTGTTGTAGAAGAATTAGAATTACAAGCAGCTAAAGGAATAGAAACAAGTAAGGATAATAATCCTAGAAATAGACCTTTTTTATTTTTAACGTTCATAATCTATTGTTTCCTCCTTTTTTAAGAAAGATTTGTTAAATATTCTTCTATGAAATCAACGCTAGTGTTTCCGAAGTTAGAGTATGTATAACCAAAATAATCGGAACTAAATGATAACGAAGTATATCCAACATATATGATAATAGATGCAGATGAATCTAGTGTACTATCATAGACAATAATTCCAGTGCTATATGGAATGTAATATGCACTAGCTGTATATCCATAGAATTCAGATACTTCATCTGGTACATCATCATATTGAATTTCATATGTATCATATGTATATCCTGATGTTGTAATTGTCGTTGGTTCAAACATATCAAGGTTATCATTAAACATTGATAATGTTGATGGGAATTCATCAACTACATCCATAAAAGTTTCTTCTGTACCAAGTGTTTTATATTCAGCAATTGAACTAGAAACAATTTGATTATTTTCTGCTTCAAATGAGTAAACAACACCATCATATACAGCATAACCATTATCTTTAAGTTCAACACTATTTTCGGTGTAGTATGATTCAATATATGAATCTAAATAGTCATAATATACATAATTCTCTGTGACATATGCTGTACCAACAGATGAACCTAATGAATATGTATAGTTGTTTTTAGCAAATAATTCTTTTGCTCTATTAACTTCATCATATGTCTCAACATCAGTTCCATATCTACTTATATAGTCATCGATATAACTTGGTGTTGTATTACCAACATCAGAATAAGTTAATGTAATAGTTCCATATGTGCCACAATCTAATACAAAACTTAATACATCGTCTTCTAAATAAGCTTTAATATCTCTTAAGTATGTAGAAACACTAGATACATTAGTTCTTGATGAACTTGTTAGATAAGAAATAGTTGTATTATCAGTAATTGAGAAATAATCACCTACTTTTCTTGTTGGCATATTAGATGTAACTAACTCATTATATGTGGTTAAAGATAAATTGGTGTAATTCCTATATGTATGGGATGCATATGATATTGGATATACAATCTCATCTTGAACTGTATATTTCATAACACCATCATCTGTATTCACATATCCATATGTGTAATCATAATATGGTTGATTACCTGCAATTGTTTCAAGGAAATATGCAGTATCACCAAATTGATAGGTATATCTAAGACCTGATACAACAGAGTCATCTTCTAATTGAACAGAACCATCAATATATATCGAATATGTATATGTAGTAGCACTGCTAAGAGTAGTAACAAAATCAACTAAACTTGTATCTTCGCTAAGTGGTACAACATTGATGGTATAAGAAACAGATTCTGCTCCTTGATATGAAACATAAACTGTATTCTCTCCAACAGTATAAAGTAATGTACCAACGGCTGGATTTGTTGAATAATCAGTTACCTCAACGCCATCCACATACACAACAAGTCCTTCAGTTGAAAATTCTTCTGTTATTGCAAATTCTAATTTTGCATTTGTTGTATCAAGTGTAATTTCAGATGCAATGTTTCCACTAGATACTTTATTAAATACAGAAATAGTAAGTGATCCAGTCACATTAAAATTATCTGATTGATAAACAGTAATTGTTGTAGTTCCTTCTGTAACACCTGTCACTACTCCTTCATCTGTGATGGATGCAACATCTTCGTTGCTACTTATAAAAATATAAGATTTTCCACTCACCGAATTAGCAATACTTACTGTTGTTGTCTCCCCAACAAAAATTGAAGTTGATGAACAATTAAGCATTAAGGTTGTTGATTGTGACACATCTCCATCACCATCTGTTGATTCACACGATACAACAGTGACTAATCCAAGAAGTGTAGTCAACACAATCCCACCAAATAATTTAAACCTCTTCTTTTTCATAAAAATCCTCCTAAATTCATATATTTTTATTAAATACCGAAGTATTCATTAACCGAATTAAAGTCTACTGTACCAAAATCTGATAAATAAGCTTGATATCCATAAATATCTTCATCTACAGAATATAAATATAAACTTGATAGATTAGATCCTAATATCGTTGGTACCATTGAAGCTAATATATATCCATAACTTTCTAATGTTGAACTATTATAAGACCCACCAATATATTCAACAAATCCTTCTCCTAAATCAGCATTATGAGATAAATAAAAATTGGATGTACCTTCTAACAGTTCAAATGTTGAGTATGTATAACCATCATTAAATAAATCACTTAAGAAGGCAGATGCATATCCACATTCAGCTCCTAATGTATAGGAATAGCTATACATATAAGAGGTTACATAATTAAGATAACTAGATATTAATGAAGCAGAAGATGTAAGTAAATCTGCACTAGTTATACTAAGATCTGTACCACTATTATTCAAATTACCATTAATTAGATAAATACCATCTTCAAATCCTTTAGTTGAATCTACTACTTTGACTAAACCCATCGAACTTATTCCATATAAAACTAATATTGGGTCATAATCAAAATATACATAGTCGTTGTTGTAATAGTAAGTGAAATATGTTGATGTACGAATATAGTTATTAGAAGCTATGCCATCTCTAATAATTGATAATTGAGAATCAATCTCTACATCAACATCATTTTTAAAGTTATAGCTACTCATAGCATCATAAACGAACTCATCATCCACGTTATCGCTTTGAGATATTGTTTCTAATGTAATTTCACCAAAATAGTTGAGTTCTACGACGATTTTAATATTATTAGAGGAATCTACACTAATTTCATATCCTTTAATAAACCTATAATAATATGTATCTATATTTGCTAAATTAAATACTGTTTCAACAAGAGGATAATTAGATAAAGATGTTTCATAATCATCATTATATTCATATGGATTTATTATTTGATAAGCAGTATTAGAATCATCTGTTGTAACTACCACTGGGAAATCATTAATATCAAAATCTTTAAATGTATGTAATGAGAAATATGATGTGTAATCCCAATATGTGTATCTACTACCAACACTTTGTTTAATTAAATTAACATTTTTAAATTGTTCACCTTCTAATTCAAATTTATATAGATTATTACTGCTATCTTTTAATCCACCTTCGATATTAGAAATAGTTTCTCTACTATCATCATCTAAACTCTCTTTTTCATAGTTAGTGATTGTATAGTATTCATTTTTAAGCTTATATGATTTAGCTACACCATTTTTATATCCATTAGTTGGAAAATTAGAAAAGACATTAAATCCAATATTTTTAGTATTGATAAAACTATATGCAGCATCAGTAAACACACTACTTGTTTCACATACTAATATTTGATAGCTTGCTTCTAATCCTTCTTGATTATCTGTAACTATAACATCAAACCAACCATTACTATCTAATGTCGTATTAATAGATGGTGATATTGAATATTCAGATGTGCCTAATGTTGTTGATGTTTCTGTATATGTTATATCATCTCCAGTATTTTCTCTTGTTTTTGTTTTGGTTACTCTTTCTACAACTAATCCAGATCTACTAAATATTTCACCTTTAGAATATCTTTGTTTAACATTAGTTGTATCTAAAGATAGATAGTTTTCTTCAATTGATGTAGATACATTTACATCAAACGATGTAGACCCATAGAAATTAGTCGATATAGCAACTGAATATGTACCTACTTCACTAAATGCTGTATCTACATAACGACTATCTAATATATAAGTATCTACATATAAAGGTGTATCAGATCTAGCTCCATCTTCTAATAAATAAGCTAAAACTACTAAATTAGATGTGTCTAGTTTTTCTCCTATTAATAGATTAGTTTCTACTTTAGATGTATCCACAACTAATTCATATTGATTAGTTTCACTATCTTCATCATAAACAACAATGTATGTAGATGCAGAAGTATTATATGTAGAAGACGATAATGTTAATACACTTTCACCTACAAAGGATGGTGTAAAAATTAATGAGCTAGAACTTTGTGAAAATTCTGCTTCTCCAAAATTCTCAACACTAAAAGTATATGTAAGATCATCTACAACGATGTTAGTATCAAAATTTATTGTTAATGTATTGCCAAGCAACACATATAAGCTATTGTCTTTAAAAGATATAAAATGTGTTTCGCCGCTATTACCGGTACACGAAGATAGACTCATCAGTGATAGAGCTATACATGAATATATAAAACAAAAACTTTTATGCTTCTTAAACTGCATAAAGTGATTATACTACATAAACAATTTTTGGGTATTTATTAATAGATTCTTAATACAAAATTACTATATTTAATACTTATAACTATTCTTTTTCCATCACCTCACAGTTTAAAATATATTAAAATATACCTATAATCAAAATTTTGAGCTATATGTAAATATTAAGGTTGTAAAATGTATAACGAAGTAAAGAAAGAAATATATGAATTAGCAAAAAAATATCGAGATGAACTAAATTCTCGTATTTTAGATAGAGTTAATGAAATGAGAGATGATGACAACTCTCATTTTCTTGTTTATCGAGTTTTAGGTATTTCAAATAAAGAAGGTATTAATATAGATATCTATCAAAATAAAGGACGTTTTTTATATAAATATGCTGGTAGTTTTTTAGAGGAAACAACTATTATATGTTTTAAAAAAGCATTCCCTAAGTGCCAAAAGAAGTTTTGGATTGATAATACAATTGGTAATAGACCGAAACGATTTGAAATAGATTGTTTAGTAAATAAAGACGCTTATGAAATAAAACGGAGAGATGCTACAACAGATGGAGATCACATCACTAAAGAACACACAAGAATACAAGCAATTAAAAATGCCGGATATAATCCAATAAGGATAATGTTTTATTATCCAAATAGAGCACAAGCGATTAATATCCAAAAAACATTGGAAACTTTATATCACGGAATTGGTGGAAGTTATTTTTATGGTGATAATGCTTGGAAATATATAAAAGAGCAAACTAAGATTGATTTAAAACAAATTCTTGAAGAAATAGCGTGTGAGGTAGAAAGTGAATCAATTAATTAGAGGCGATTGTTTAATAGAGTTAAAAAAACTTAAAGAAAATTCAATAGATTTAATATATTTGGATCCGCCTTTTTTCACGCAAAGAAAACAAACATTAATCAAAAAGAATCAAAATACAATTAATAAATACGAATTTGAAGATTCTTGGGATAGTCTTAATAAGTATTTAGAATATATAAAAGAAAGACTTATAGAATGTAGGAGAGTATTAAAAGACACAGGAAACATCTTCCTACATTGTGATAGAAATGCATGCCATTATTTAAAAATATTAATGGATGAAATATTTGGTATAAATAATTTTAGAAGTGAAATAATACGGGCATATAAAAGATGGTCTAATTCTAAAAAAGGACTACTAAATTCACATCAGAATATATACTTTTATAGCAAAACATCAAATTATAAATTTAACACTATATATACAAATTATTCTTTAACTACCAATCTTGATCAAATACTACAAAATAGAGTTAAAGATGATGATGGGATAACAGTATATCAATTAGATGATAATGGAAATGTAGTAAATAACTATGATAAAAAGGGTGTACCCCTTTCAGATGTATGGGAGATACCGTATTTAAATCCAAAAGCAAATGAACGTAATGGTTATCCTACACAAAAACCAATTCTACTATTAGAACAAATAATAAAAATCGGATCTAATGAAGGTGATGTTGTTCTTGATCCATTTTGTGGAAGTGGAACAACTTTAGCTGCAGCAAAACTACTTAAAAGAAAATATATTGGTATTGATATATCTGATGCAGCTATTAGTTTATGTAGAGAAAGATTATCAAAAGATATAATAAAAACTTATTCTAAATTAGTAGATGAAGGTATTGAAAAATATAATAATAAAACAAAAGAAGAACAATTTATTATTGAATTATTTGATGCCCTACCTGTACAAAGAAACTCGGGAATTGATGCAATTATACCGGCAAATAATAACAATGAAGTAATTGCAATAAAATTTCAGAAAGAAAATGAAACATTAAATGATTGTATTATTAAAATTAATAGTGCTTGCAATATTAAAGGTATAAAAAACAAAGTTATTATTCAAAATAAATCTCAGAGAGAAAGCGTGTTCTTAAAAGATGTAATAGATGACCGTGACGATATAATAATCTTGTCATCCTTTAAAGAATTAATAACAAATTTAATTTAAGTTGTATTAACAAATTATTAAATCTTTTTTAACATACAAGCAATGATAGAGATGATGGGTTTATAACAGTTTCTCTCCAGAGAACATTAGCGTAAAAAGTGTTTGTTTTTAGAAAAAACGCCGCAAAAGCCAAGTGAACCCCAAAATTATACTGTTTTAACAAGGCTGTAACCTCGCTTTTTTATAGTCTACAGAAGACATAAAATTAAGTCTAGATTTTATTCTCTCTGTGTTATAAAAAGTAATATAT
>CAYWNN010000007.1:0-12411 GCA_964459685.1 uncultured Coriobacteriaceae bacterium | reverse complement strand
AACAACATGTATGTAGGTGTTAATGCATCAGGTATATACATCTCCTTTACCAGTGAAGCTGCACTTGCCATGGAATCTGGGCGCACCATTATTAAAGGACCGCAGGGAGCTGTAGGCATAACACGTATTTCTACCTTCTTCGTTGGCTTTTTACTCGTGCTCTTTGCCCTATTTGTGGTCCAGAACCTCAAGCATTCACGCTCTGGTCGTGCCATTATGGCTGTTCGCGATAACCGTATTGCGGCGGAATCGGTTGGTATTAACACAACAAAGTATCGTCTCATTGCCTTTGTTGTTGCTGCTGCAATAGCGGGCATGGCAGGAGCCTTATACGCGCAAAGCTACTCTTCTATTGCTCCTAAGCGCTTTGGATTTGATACGTCGATTCTCATCGTGGTCTATGTTGTACTTGGTGGCATGGGCAATATTCGTGGCTCAATTATTTCTGCAACGGTGCTCACCATACTGCCCGAGGCACTGCGAGCCCTTGATACCTATCGCATGTTCATCTATGCCATCGTGCTTATTGTCGTGATGCTCATTACCAACAACCAAACACTGCGCGATGTTGCCCAGCGTATAAAAGGGCAGCTCCGTCGACAACCCTCAGCTCAGCAAGCACTCAGTCAACAAGTGTCGAATATAGAAGTTTCACAAGACGAAGGAGGTGATGGCAGTGCCAGCTAAGCTTCATCAATCGAAGAGCAAGTTTCCGCATTTTCGCGATGAACCAACCAAGATGGTAGATATGCCATCTGACGCCATCATCCCTGAGCGCGATCTTGGCAGTGTCCCCGTGCTTGAATGTCGTCACCTTGGCATTGATTTTGGCGGGCTTTCTGCTCTTAATGAATTTAATATCACCATCGGTAGAACCGAGATTGCAGGTCTTATAGGTCCTAACGGGGCAGGTAAAACCACGGTTTTTAACCTCTTAACCAATGTGTATAGGCCAACGCGAGGCTCAGTACTACTCAACGGTCAGAGCACCTTGGATATGAGCACCGACCAGGTTAACCAGGCGGGCATTGCGCGTACCTTCCAAAATATCCGCTTGTTTAACTCGCTGAGCGTTGAAGAAAACGTCATGATTGGTCTGCATAACGAGCTTCACTGCGGCATGTGGAGCAGCATGTTCCGCCTGCCTCGCCACTTTGCGACAGAGCGCAAACTGCACCAGCGCGCACGCGAGTTGCTTGGCTTTTTCGATATGGCAGGATTTGCCGATATGCCAGCGGGTAACTTGCCCTATGGAGCCCAGCGTCGTCTTGAAATTGTGCGTGCACTTGCTACCAATCCAAAGCTGCTCTTGCTCGACGAGCCCGCAGCTGGTATGAACCCTGCAGAAACTGCCGAGCTCACAGAAAACATTCACCGCCTGCGCGATGAATTTGAAATCGCAATTTTGCTCATTGAACACGACATGAGCTTAGTCATGGAGATATGTGAGGGTATTGCCGTGCTTAACTATGGCAAGATTATCGCCAAGGGCACACCCAAAGAAATACAGAACAACCCCGAGGTTATAGAAGCCTACCTCGGTAAGCAGGAAGGGGACGAGTAATTATGAGTATGCTTCATGTTTCCGACCTGCACGTTCACTACGGCTCTATACATGCGCTCAAAGGCATTTCCTTTACGGTAGAGCAAGGCGAGATCGTGACGCTCATTGGCGCCAATGGTGCGGGTAAGTCTACAACGCTTAATACCATCTCCGGATTGTTACGTCCAACCAGCGGAAAGATACGCTTTGAGAACGAGAGCCTTCTAGGACTTCCTGCGCATAAAACGGTGGCACGAGGCATTGCCTTGTGTCCTGAAGGACGTCGCGTATTCCCTGATATGACGGTTGAGGAAAATCTCGACATGGGGGCTTTCACCCGTCCCGATGATGAGGCACGTGATACCAAAGAGCGGGTGTTTGCAAGTTTTCCTCGACTTGCCGAGCGCAAAACTCAGCAGGCAGGTACGCTCTCGGGCGGCGAGCAGCAGATGCTTGCCATGGGGCGCGCGCTAATGTCGAACCCACGACTTATGATGCTCGATGAGCCTTCGATGGGCTTAGCCCCCATTTTGGTTAACGAGATCTTTGCCATCATTCGCAGCTTGCACGAGCAGGGAACAACCATTTTATTGGTTGAGCAGAACGCTCGAATGGCACTTTCTATTGCGGATAGAGCATATGTGCTTGAAACAGGAACTATATCTATGTCGGGTAAGGCGTCAGATTTAGCCGGAGATGAGGGCGTACAAAAGGCATACTTAGGTGGATAGGAGTATGTGGCACCTAAAGCCATGTCTAACATGAGGTGAGATAGGTGATTTCTGGCACACCCAGAGGCTTTCAAGACATTTTGCCCGATGAGGCTTTGGTGCGTGAGCGCATTTTCGACACGGTGCGCGCGGTGTTTTCTGACGCGAATTATTTACCTGTGGAAACTCCGCTTATGGAAGATCTTGCAGTACTGCGAGATGTGGCAAAAATTCAAGAGTCGCCCTTTCGTTTGTTCGACTCTGACGGACGTCTTTTGGTTTTGCGTCCAGATAACACCTTGCCAGTTGCTCGCTTAGCAGCAACACGCATGGCGCTGGACAACGCACCTGTTCGTCTGCGCTACTATGCTCCGGTTGTGCGTGAGCGCCAGTCCCTGCGCGGGCAACCTCGTCAATTTACCCAGCTTGGCGTTGAGCTTATGGGAGGGGAGTCGTGCGCCTCAGAAGTTGAGGTGCTCGAACTGCTCGCTCGTGCGCTTGCTGCCCTCAAGATAGATAAGTTTCAAATTGTGTGCGGCTCAGTAGCACCGCTCAATTCTTTGCTCGATGTCTGCGCGCTTTCAGACGATATGCGCGAACAGATACAGATAGCCGTTCACAATTCGGATTTGGTTGCGCTCGATAGCTGTATTGCGCAGGCTGCATTGCCACAAGAGCAGGCTGAGGCACTCTCACGCCTTGTGCGCCTCCATGGCGGAGCTGAGGTGCTCGATGAACTCGACGGTCTCCTTGCATCTGCCGGTGTGGCAAATCCTCAGAAAACGACACAAGAGCTCAAGGATGTGGTAGCGGGGCTCAACACTACCATTGCTGGACCTGCCTTGTCGTTCGATTTTTCTATCATCAACTCCTTTAGCTACTACACAGGCATCATCTTTAAGGCATACGCTCCCAATGTTGCCGCTGCACTTGGTTCGGGTGGACGTTACGATTCGGTGCTGCATAATTTTGGCGTGAATAATGCCTGTGCCTGTGGATTTGCCCTCTCTGTTGAGCGCTTGCAGGAAGCGCTGGGAGAAAACGGTGAATCGGGGGTGGTGCGCTCAAAGGTTGCAACATGCGAGCGTCCCTTGCGCATTGCCATTCCCAAAGGCTCTTTGCTTGCCGATACCATCTCAACCCTGCAGGATGCAGGTCTTAATGTAGATGAGCTGCGCAATTGCGGGCGACGCCTTATTGTTGCAACACAGGATGTGGAATTCATTATTGTGCGCGCCCAGGATGCACCTGCCTTTGTCGCTAACGGGGGTGCTGATTGCGGCTTCTGTGGCTCAGACTCCTTAATTGAGGCGGGTCTTGACCTCATTACGCTGGTTGACTGTGACTATGGGGCATGTCGCTTTATTGTTGCCGAACCAAGAGGACGTGCTGGGATGGCTGAGGCAAGCTATGCATGGCGCGGCTCGATGCGTGTGGCAACGAAGTACCCGCGCATTACGCAAAACTACTATGACCGCATTGGACAGCAGGTAGAAATTCTCGCCTTGCATGGCAATATTGAGTTGGGTCCAATCGTAGGGATGGCTGACCGCATCGTAGACATTACCGCCACAGGTGCGACCTTAGAGGAAAACGATTTGGTAGTGGTAGACGATGTGATGGAGTGCACCGCACGTTTCTTTGCCAGCTCAACCGCATGGCGTCTTGATGCGCGTGTGAGGCATCTCAGCGATGCAATAGCTCGTGCCGTGTCGAATCGCAAAGCTGTTCATGAGTCCTCTCAGCACGAATAAATTGCATGAGTGCTGCTACATTTTGCTGCTACATTGAATAAGTAGTTTTTGAATCGCACAAAAGAGGAGGCATTCTCACATGAGGCGTATAGAGCTTGCCGCTAATGAGCGCTTAGAGGAAAAAGATATTGCTCGTGAGAGCGCTGCGCTTCCTCATGAGATTGTGCGTTCTGCAGAGGCTATCGTGGATGACGTGCGCGAACGTGGCGATGCTGCTGTGCGTGAGTATACCGAGCGTTTCGACGGGATCTGCCCTGATGAATTTCGGGTACCTTCTAAAGCGCTTAGTTCTGCTTTGGATGCGGTAGAGCCGAGCTTCCTTGCTTCGCTCAAGCGCGCCGCAGAGCATATACGTAGCTTTCACGAGCTCCAGCTCGAACAAGACATCGAAATGAAGCGTAGTGATGGCACACGCCTGGGCATGCGTATTCGACCACTCACATCAGCTGGTGTATACGTTCCTGGCGGCAGAGCCAACTACCCCTCTACCGTTCTTATGGATGTCATTCCTGCCAAGGTAGCAGGGGTGAAGCGCTGTGTTATGACAACGCCTCCACAACAAGGGGGCACTATTAACCCTTATACCTTGGCTGCTGCCGCCGTGGCAGAGGTAGATGAGGTGTATGCCATAGGAGGTGCGCAGGCAATTGCTGCTCTGGCATACGGAACAGAATCTATTGAACGAGTAGATAAGATCTGCGGTCCAGGCAATGCCTACGTTGCTGCTGCCAAGCGCTATGTGTTATCGGATGTCGGCATCGATATGATTGCAGGACCCTCTGAGGTATGTGTCTATGCCGATGCCTCTGCTCACCCTGCCATTGTTGCTGCAGACCTTCTCGCGCAGGCAGAGCACGACCCATTGGCTGCCTGCTATCTTGTAACTTGTGATGTGTGTATTGCCGACCAGGTGGAGCAAGCCCTGGACTTGATCGTTTCTCAAAGTCCTCGCCAAGATATCTGTGTAGCAAGCCTTGAGCGCCAAGGACGTATTATTGTTTGTTATGACGAGACATCAGCAGTTGATGCTATCAACCTCATAGCTCCTGAGCATCTTGAGTTGCACTGCGAAGATGCCGAGGAGCTGCTCGAGCGCATTGAGCATGCCGGCGCTATATTTGTGGGGGAGTGGAGCTCTGAGCCGCTCGGTGACTATTTTGCTGGTCCTAACCACACCTTGCCTACAGGTGGTACTGCGCGCTTCTCCAATCCTTTAGGGGTCTATGACTTCCAGCATCGCTCGAGCGTTATTCGCTATACCCAAGAAGGTCTCATGAATGATGCGATAGATGTTCAAGTTCTTGCTCAAGCAGAGGGGCTTTGGGCACACGCACTTTCGGTGGGGATGCGCCACGCTTACGCTCAAGGGGAACTGCCTCAAACACTTGATACGGCATGCGAAGATGTATCACAGCTGATATATGACGTGAAGAAGGCGAGCTGTGTATGAGTAGTTTGTCAAAGCGCATGCAGGCGCTCGTGCGCCCAAACATTGCAAGTCTTGAGCCTTACGACCCAGGATTTACGAGCTGTAAGGTTAACCTTTCTGCAAACGAAAACACCTTTGGTATGCCTTCGTCGGTGCGTCGTGCCATTCGTCATGCATGTGATGCAGCTCCTCTTAATCGATATCCCGATCCCATGGCTAATACCCTGCGCGATTCAATTGCTCACTGGTATGGAGTAAATCGCAGCAATGTGTGCGTGGGAAACGGCGGCGACGAGCTCATCTTCAACTTCTTTCTTGCCTTTGGAGGACCTGGCAAGCTGCTCATAAACTGTCCCCCCACCTTTTCGGTGTACGACATCTATGCCAAGATGCTTGGTTGCACCATACAAAACTGTATGCGCGATGCAGATAGCTTTGAGGTAGATGTTGATGCCTTATGTACCATGGCAGCTCATGCCGATATGCTTATAGTAACCTCGCCCAATAACCCTACGGGTAATCTGTTGAGCCGTAAAGATGTAGCTCGTCTGTGCGAGGCATGTCCGGGCATGGTAATGATAGACGAGGCTTACATAGAGTTTGCCGATCCGTCTGCGCGCTGCGATATGTTGCTTGCAAGCTACGACAATCTTATTGTGTTGCACACGCTTTCAAAAGCCTATGGAGCAGCTGGTTTGCGCCTCGGTTACATTTTGGCTGCCTCAGATGTCATCGATGTATTTGCGGCTGTTCGCCAACCCTATACCGTTGACGTACTTGCACAAACAACAGCTCAGGTAATAGTAGAAAAACATGCGGAGTTCCAAGCAACTATCGATACGATTCGCCGCGAGCGTGATTGGCTGTACGAGCAGCTTGATGCCCTCGATACGCTGCAGGTGTGGTCAAGTGCGGCTAATTTCCTATTAGTGCGCATTCCCAGGGCATCTACTATTTATCAGCGCCTAATAAGTGACTACTCAATATTGGTCCGTAATTTTTCAAATAGCTGTGGTTTGAGCGATTGTTTGCGTATAACTGTCGGTACTCATGAAGAAAATGAGCGCCTGATTTGTGCCCTCTCAGAGCTCATATCTACTCGCATAAAGGAGGATTAGATGAGCCGCACCGCTTCCATTTGTCGTACAACTGCGGAAACAGACATCAAGCTTACCCTCGATCTTGATGGTAAGGGAAATAGCTCCATTGCATCAGGTGTCGGTTTTTTCGACCACATGCTTTCTGCCTTTTCACGTCATGGCTTATTTGACATGTCGCTTACCTGCGTAGGCGATATCGAAGTTGATTGCCACCACACGGTTGAAGACGTTGGCATTGTACTGGGTCAGGCAATCTCTGAGGCACTTTCAAACAAGGAGGGTATTACCCGCTTTTCTGATGTCTGTCTTGCCATGGATGAGGCGCTTGTTCTTTGCGCTATTGATATTTCTGGAAGAGGCGAGCTGTATTGGGATGTTTCCATTGAAGCTGAGCGGGTAGGAAATTTTGATACTGAGCTTGCCCAAGAGTTCTTTATCGGCTTTGCACGTTCGGCGGGAATTACCCTCCATGTGCGCAAGCTGTGTGGTACTAATGCTCACCACATCATTGAAGCCTGCTTCAAGGCAGCAGGGCGTGCTTTGCGCTTTGCCTGCGAGCTCGATCCACGCGTGTGTGGCGTGCCTTCTACGAAGGGCAGTCTGTAGTGCGATGGGCAAGATTGTTGTAATTGACTATCACAAAGGGAATCTTTCGAGCGTTGCACGTGGCATTGCCATGGCGCAGGGTTCCTGCGTTGTAAGTGACGAAGTTCAGAGCATTCAAGCGGCATCGGGTTTGGTGTTGCCAGGAGTTGGCAGCTTTGAGGATGCCATGAGCTATATGAATGCAAGTGGGCAGGCAGATGCAATTCGTGATGCCATAGCAAAAGGTGTTCCATTTTTAGGTATTTGCCTAGGCTTGCAGGTACTGTTTAGCTGCGGTACTGAGACCTCCGATCCGCATGCTCAACAAGCTCGAGTAGAAGGTCTTGCTGTCTTCGATGGCATTGCAGACAGGCTGGTATCTGGCCGCTTGAAAGTTCCTCACGTTGGCTGGGACCAGCTCGACTTCACCCAGAAAGCCACAAGCTGTTCTTTGTTGCGTGGCATACCTAATGGTTCAACCATGTACTTCACCCACTCCTATGCGGTATCTAACGCACAAGATGAGATTGTTGTTGCCCGTACACACTACACGTCGAGTTTTGCTGCGGTGGTGTGGTCGGACAATGTCTATGGCTGTCAGTTCCACCCAGAAAAATCATCCTCAGCAGGCCTTAAGCTGCTGAGCAATTTCGTGGATATAGTAAAGAAGCAGTAGGGGAAGCGCCAAAGCAGCCCAGAGATGCATACCAGGTCCTGATGGAGGACAGATGATAGTTTTTCCAGCCATTGATCTTATTGCCGGCAAGGTGGTACGCCTTGAGCAGGGAAGGCGCGACCATATGGTCGTGTATTCGGAAGACCCTGTGGCAGTGGCACAAAGCTTTGCGGATCAGGGTGCTGCCTGGGTGCATGTAGTAGACCTCTCTGCCACCTTTGGAGAAGACGATGAAGCACGAGCGGCAAACGATGAGGCAATTCGAAATATATGCCAGCTCGACTGCATACAGGTAGATGTTGGTGGCGGCGTACGCAGCCTCGACAGGCTTGCAGCATTGGTGGAAATGGGATGTAAGCGCGTGAGCATGGGTACGGTGCTTGTGCGAAATCCTGAGCTGGCGCAGACGGCGGCACAAAGATACCCAGATAATGTTGTAGCCGACATTGCGGTGGCGGATGGCTTGGTGCGTATAGATGGTTGGCGCGATAACACTGCCATCTCTGCTACCGAACTTATTAGGGATTTATCTCATATGGGCTTTCGCCACCTGGTGTATACCGATGTGAGGCGCGATGGCATGCAAACAGGCATAGACGTAGACATGTACCGTACAGCAGCGCACACAGCAGGCTTCCCGGTAGTTGCATCGGGAGGTATTTCCGGCATAGACGATATATATGCACTTGCAGAAGCAGGGAGCGAAGTTGTCGAAGGTGCCATCGTTGGACGCGCTATCTATGAGGGAACGCTCAATCTTGCTGAGGCTCTCAAGGCAGCTCAAACAGACAGAAGGAAGATCTAGGATGCTTGCAAAACGAGTTATTCCCTGCCTAGATGTAGACGGAGGGCGTGTTGTTAAGGGCACGAACTTTGTAGACTTGGTTGATGCGGGCGATCCCATCGAGCTTGCTCAGGTATATGATCGCGAAGGCGCAGACGAAGTGGTGTTTCTTGACATCACAGCTACCTCGGACGACCGTGAACCAACGGTACGCCTTGCGAGTCGTGCATCTGAAGAGCTGCGCATTCCCTATACCGTCGGCGGTGGTATGCGCGATCTTGCTACCATGCGTACTACGGTTGCTGCAGGTGCCGATAAGATATCGATTTGCTCTGCTGCGGTTGTTAACCCCGATATCCTCAATGAAGCAAGCCGGGCCTTTGGCAGCCAGGCAGTGATTTGTGCCATTGATGCCAAGCGCGTTGGCTCACGCGATAAGTGGGAAGTGTATACCGCAGGAGGTAGGCATGCGACAGGTATTGATGCTATCGCATGGGCTCAAGAGGTAGCGAAGCGTGGTGCCGGGGAGATTCTTCTTACGAGCATGGATCGCGATGGCACGAAGGAAGGCTTTGATCTTGCGCTTACGCGTGCGGTGTCTCGTGCTGTTTCCATACCCGTTATCGCAAGTGGTGGAGTAGGTACCCTTGACCATTTTGCAGAAGGCATTCTCGAGGGCGAGGCCGATGCGGTGCTTGCCGCAAGCGTATTTCATTTTGGAACCTTTTCCATCCGACAGGTTAAAGAGTACATGGCGTCACAGGGCATTCCTGTTCGTCTCGATTTCTAGTGGGCTAGAGAGCTAGAGGGCAATGCATATGCAGGATTACGTAACAGAGACCATTACGCTCGACAGCATCGATTTACTCTTCAACGATCAGGGTCTTATGCCAGCTATTGTGCAGCAAACGCTAACAGGTGAGGTGCTCATGCTCGCCTGGATGGACCGCGAAGCTCTGCGTCGTACCTTGAGCTCAAAGACAACCTGGTTTTGGAGTCGTTCGCGCCAAGAATACTGGAACAAAGGAGCTACCAGCGGCAATATGCAAGAAGTTATACGAGTATGTCTCGATTGTGATGCCGATGCACTTCTGGTAGAAGTAGACTCACCAGGACCAGCCTGTCACACCGGGCAGAGAAGCTGCTTTTATCGCGAGTTGGTATAGAGGGTCAGGGGTAGCTGTGGGAGAGCGTACAGAACACGTAGAGAACGAAGATATTGGCATCGTGCTTTCGGAGCTTGCCGATGTTATTCATAGCAGACGCGATGCTCATCCAGACACATCGTATACTGCCCGTCTGCTGCAGGGCAAAGAAGACGCTCTTCTCAAAAAGATTGTTGAAGAAGCGGGAGAAGTTGTTATGGCTGCCAAGGATAATGACCATGATCATTTGCGCTACGAAGCGGGAGACTTGGTGTATCACCTGCTTGTAGTGCTTGAGCGCTACGATATTAGCCTTGATGAACTTGCAGGAGAGCTGCGCGCTCGCCGTCACTAAGTATTTGCTATAGGCATACCTTCAACTGCTCATACGTCTGCAGCTATACGCCTATGCTCAACTAGAGCATTGCCTGCTACTACAGCTCGAAACGGCTCCATGAGCCGTCGTATCGGGGACAGTCAATATAGCGATACCCCGCCGAGTATGCATAGGCATAGGCACCAAGAATGTTGTTTGCTATGTCTTTTGAGCTATGTGCATCCGAGCCAACCGTTATAGGCACCTCAGCTTCGTTAAACATAACGAGAAGTTCGTGGTTGGGATAGTAGCTTCCTACACCTTTGCGAAGGGCTGCAGTTGATACTTCGATGCGCTTATTGCAATCATGAGCACAGCTTGCCATCTGTCGAAAGATATCGGTAAGGTCGCAGGTCACGTGCCAGCCCTCACGCGCGAAACGCATAGCTAAATCAGGGTGAGCCATGCTGTCAAAGGCAGCAGAGCTCTCGCATGCCTTACACCATGCATCTGCGTATGCTGCCCACACGCCATTTGCGCCGAGTTCCTCGTAGATGCTCATGTCACCATCCCAGTCGATGGGACGTATGCCAAGCATGTGTACAGAGCCTAAGCGAAAGCTCGCACCTGTGCTGTAGCGCTCGATATGTGGCTCACAGCCCTCATACCAATCGCATTCAAAACCATATACCAGCTCCACCTCAGGGACTGCTTCTCGTGCCTGAGCGATATCCTCTGCAAGCTTTCCGAGATCTTCTTCTTGAACTCCTACGGCATCGTCACCAAAGTATGCAGGCAGAGTAAGGTGATCGGTAGCACACAGGATGCTGCATCCCACCTGCTTGGCAGCACGTACGTTATCGATAAGTTCATCTTGTCCGTCTGAGTAGCGGGTATGGCTGTGGGTGTCTACCAATGGAGCCTGTGTATACATGCAACCTCCCTCAAGATGCATCTGGGTAAACATGGCAAAATTTATAGCATTATGGCGAATCAGCTGCAAAATACTCAAGCTCCAACACTCAAAGAGTTGGTTGACAAGGTTCCAACACAGCCAGGGTGTTACCTGTGGAAAGATGCCACAGGAAATGTCCTCTATGTAGGTAAAGCCAAAAACCTTCGTGCGCGCATGCGTCAATACATACTCGGTGAGGACGAACGTGAGCGTATCAAAATGATGATGCGCGAAGTAGTTGATTTTGACTACGTGGTGGTAACGAGCGAGCATGAGGCACTGCTGTTGGAGATGAACTTCATTCAGCAGTATCATCCGCCCTACAACGTAGATTTGCGCGACGATAAAAGCTATCCCTACATAGCCATTACCAAAGGCGATGTGTATCCTGCCATTAAGTACACACGAGAGCGGCACCGAGCTGATACGCGCTACTTTGGTCCCTATACCGATGCGCGCTCGGCTAAGCAAACACTCGATATTGTGCGCCGCTTGGTACCGATGTGTGTAGCAAGCTGTCCTGAGTGGCGCCGCGTATGTCGACTTATAGCAGCCCATGACGATCAAAAAGATATAGTGCAGCTTGTGTGTGCTCAGAAAGGCAGACCCTGTTTCGACTCACACGTTGGGCGCGGTCCTGGAGTGTGTACAGGAGCGATCTCTCCTGAAGACTATGCAAAGCATGTGCTTCAAGTTGAGCATTTTCTCTCAGGACATAAGTCTCAGTTTATAGAAGAGCTTGACACTTCAATGCGTCTGGCTGCTTCAGAGCTTGATTTTGAGCGTGCAGCTCGCCTTAAGGCACGCCTCGAGACGATTCGCGATCTGGAGTCCCGCCAACAAGTAATGTTCCCTGCACATCTCGATATCGATGCCTTTGGCTTTTGGCGTGAGGAAACTATTGCTGGCGCCTGCGTATTTTTGGTGCGTGAGGGACGCGTTGTTCGAAGCTGTGACTTCATTCTCGACAAGGGATTAGACGTAGGCGAGGAGGAGCTCGTTTCGGGCTTTATTAAGCGTTACTACGAAAAAACATCCGATATTCCGCTCGAAGTGGATCTTCCCTGTGAGCTTGAGGATGCCTCTGTGCTCGAAGAATGGCTGAGTACACGGCGCGAGCGCAAGGTGCATATCCATGTGCCTCAGCGCGGAGATAAGGCACGCCTGCGCAAGATGGCAGATACGAATGCCCGTCACGCGCTCTTGCGTTATCAGCTTAAAACTGGCTATGAGGACAAGCGAACAAATGAGGCTTTGCTTGAGTTGGAGAGCGCCCTAGCCTTAGATGGACCACCCTTGCGTATTGAGTGCTACGACATATCGACCATACACGGCAAACACACTGTTGCGTCGATGGTTGTGTTTACCAGCGGCAAACCCGATAAGTCGCAATACCGCCGTTTCAAGATTCGCG
>CAYWNN010000006.1:0-13583 GCA_964459685.1 uncultured Coriobacteriaceae bacterium | reverse complement strand
GCAGTATCCGGTTTTCAAGGTTCGCTGCGCTTCGGACTCTCCCAAGCGCGACCATCTATACTATGGTGTCAGACCCACTTCGCGCAAGAACTTTTCTCAGAAAAAATCTCCTACATATTTCCTTCATAATTGCTATGCGCACCATTGCTCGTGTCTATGCCTTAACTGGCACTGCTGCCTTAGTTTTTGCTCGCGTTTTGGCTACTTGTATCCTGTCCAACATCAACACCGCCTGCTCGGCACAGAGCGCAGCCAGCCGCTATCAACGCCCCTCGGCGTTCGAGCGTTGGAGCCTCTGCATATATGCGAACAACGGAATCGATACGCGAAGGACGCACAAGCAACCATGCCCCGTCCTCAAACAATAGATAGAGTCCGTCGATATGGTTTACTTCACAAGGGGCAATTCCTCCCACCTCAGGTGGGTTCAGCCCGGGCAGAATATTGCGCAGCGACTGCATAGTTCCTGCATCAATACGAATGTCATGGCGGATGTATTCCATATGACCGAATTCTGTTTCGAGCTCGTGCAGCAACACCGATAAGGGTTTTTTCTTGAGAGCAAGCATCTCGGCAAATAATAGCGATACGAAGATACCGTCACGTTCGTTTAAGTGATGTGGGACGCCTATGTCACCATGCTCTTCGAAACCGCATACCACAGCATCTTCTGCCATCTCGTCGCAAACATTGCGAAAACCAATGGGAACAATCCGTAGATTGCGCTGGAGCCTTTCAGCCATATTGCGCACAAGTACCGTCGAAGACGAAATAGTGGCGATAAAGCTGCCATCGAGCTGATGGTGTTTCACCAAGTGCTGCATGATAAGAGCTATAACGCACCGCGGGCTAAGCTTCGCTCCTGTGTTATCTATCACCGCCGAGCGATCAGCATCGCCGTCGAGTGCAAAGCCTGCATCTGCACCAATTGCCTGTACCTCTTGCTTGCACTCCTCTATCCATGGCTCAACGGGATCGGGACGCAGCCCACCCATACTGCCATCACTTGGAAGATGGAGTTCACGTACCTCACAACCTGCCTGACGCAGCACATGTGCCAAGCATCCCGCCCCGGCGCCATACAGTGGGTCTACCACAAAGCGCAGATGAGCATCTCGGATGGCCTGAGTATCTACAAGCTGCAAAAGATGCTGCGTATATGGAGTTATAAGGTCGAGCTCGGGAACAGAGAGTGGTACTACGCCTGGCTCGACAGGGATTAAATCCTCGACACGGCGAATAAAGCTCGCGGGAGGGCAGGCTCCGTCATGCATGCGCAACAGAACACCTTGATAGTTTTCTTTATGAGCGGAAGCAGTAATCATGACGCCTGCTATTGCCTGCTCGTCTTGGGCAACACTCCAAGCTATAACAGGGGTGGGACAGGGCGCATCCGACAAAAACGGGGTTAAACCAGCCGCCTTAAGACAGCCTGCAAACACCGCGGCATGTCGTGCTGCATCGCGGCGGGTGTCATAACCAACATATACCGTTGCACCGGGTGAATCTTCACTGAGCAGCAAGCCGAGTGCTTCGGCAAGTGAGCGAAGTGCTTCGTCGGTAAAACCTTCACCAAACTCAGCAATCCAGCCATCCTTACCAAAGCGAATGGTGGGTTTGAGATTCAAGGTGTTAGAGCTCAACATCTATGAGTGCCTCCCGAAAATCGGAAGCCATCTCCCCCTTCAGCGCCATGCGCACATTTGATGCTGCCCATGAGGCAGGGGTACCCGTATCAAATCCTTCTTGAGGATCAACCACCAATGCATACATGTCTTCTTCTGCAAGAAGACGTTCCATAGCATCGGTGAGCTGTATTTCGCCTCCTGCTCCCGGCTCTTGGTCGGCCAAGAGCTCCATGACACGAGGGGTAAGCAGGTAGCGACCCACAACATAGAGGTGAGAAGGTGCGTCTTCTGCAGCAGGCTTTTCTACCAGTTCGCTAATGCGCCATATAGCACCTGGCGCTTCATCGTCGGTTGGCTCTTCCGTAAGTGAGCCCACACAGCTTCCCGCAATGATGCCGTAGCGGCTCACCTCTTCTGGCTTCACGGGTGCGACAGCAATAACAGAAGCTCCGCCGTAACGCTTGGATACTTCAGCCATCTGTAGGTTCATTCGATGGCTGGGCACAACGTAATCGCCCAACAACACAAAAAAGGGCTCGTTGCCCACTTCGTCGGCGGCGCAGTGCACGGCATGACCAAGCCCTAAAGGCTCATCTTGATATACAAAGCTCACCGGCATAGTGCCTGCATTTCGTATGAGTTGAGCTTCTTTTTGCTTCCCGCGGCTCTCGAGCAGTGTCTCGAAATCGGCTGAACGCTCGAAGTGACCTTCTATTTGCGGCTTGTCGTGAGAAGTAATAATAACTACCCCATCTACCTGGCTGGGTTCAAGTGCTTCCTCTACAACATATTGGATAACCGGTTTGTCGAGTATAGGCAGCAGCTCTTTTGGAACCGCCTTCGTTGCTGGTAAAAATCGAGTACCCAAACCAGCTGCTGGGATAACTGCCTTCATGCTCTCATCCTTTCGTGCTGCATGCTCATCACGCAGCACACGTATATTCCAAGAAGAATGCGTGCCTAGGTATTGTAGTGTAGCCGTTGCGCTGCATACTCAAACATGCGGGCAGCAATTCTCAAAGCACAATACAGCTCTGCTTGGGCGCCGCAAAAACATTTATGCTGGTAAACGAGTAATGTTATATGAGATATCTGGGTTATATCTCTTCAATCTTTAAGCCCTGAGCTTCAAGATACGCTAACCAACGCTGCATAGTATCTTCACTCAATGCATGCTCCATAAGGCATGCCTCGCCATCGGCAACGCTGGGATCAACGCCGAGCTCGGTTTCTAGAAACTTGCGCAGCATACGATGGCAACGCCATGTTTGTGCTGCATAACGAGTGCCGCGCTCGGTGAGCATGACCTTGCCGTAGTGTTGCTGAATGACGTATCCGCCATCCTTAAGAACGCTCAGCGCCTTGTTAACCGATGCCTTCGATACATCCATGCGCTCAGCAACTTCAACTGAGCGGATTCCATCGGCATTTCCTTGTTCTTGCGTGAGTACATAAATTGTCTCGAGGTAATCCTCATGAGCACGGGTGAGGCGATGTTCACCAGAAGCGCCTGCATGTGAAAACATATGTGCTTCCTCCTTTATGAGCGCCAGCGCCCTCGTTTTTGTGCCGCCTAATCGGCTTGGTTAGCAATGGTGACACGCTGAATATGTGCGCCAAGACCCTGTAGCTTCTCAACAAAGTTCTCGTATCCGCGGTCGATATGGTGAATGTCGGACACAGAGGTTACACCGTCGGCTGAAAGCCCCGCAATAACAAGGGCTGCTCCTGCACGCAAATCGGTAGACCTTACCTCGGCACCAGAGTACTTTTTTACCCCTCTTACAATAGCATGATGACCCTCGATGGTGATATCTGCTCCCATACGCTGGATTTCGCTTGCAAACATAAAACGGTTTTCGAACACATTTTCAGTGATAATGCAGCTGCCATCACCCAGGGCAAGAAGCGCCATGGTTTGCGCCTGCATATCGGTGGGAAATCCTGGGAAGGGTAGCGTTTGAATGTCTACCGGTTGAATAGGAACCTCGCGAGACACACAACACCAGTCATCGCCGGTGGTAACGTTTATTCCCATTGCTTCAAACTTTTTAAGCACGAGACCGAGGTGCTCGGGGTTAAAGCCGCGCACAGTAACCGGACCTTGCGCGATGGCACCTGCAGCAAGGAAGGTCCCCGCCTCGATGCGATCTCCTACTACTTGGTGTTCGACGGGATGAAGTGTGTTCACCCCTTCAATCTCAATGCAGGGTGTGCCAGCACCCTCTATGTGGGCACCCATCTTGTTGAGCATGCATGCTAAATCGACAATTTCTGGCTCGCGAGCAGCGTTTTCTATGCGTGTGGTGCCTTGAGCATACACCGCTGCCATAATGAGGTTCTCCGTTGCACCAACACTGGCGAACTCGAGCGATACCTCTGCTCCATGCAAACCGTCAGGTGCATCCGCACAAATGTTGCCGTGCTCGATAGTGAAGTTCACACCGAGTGCCTCAAGTCCCACGATGTGCATGTCGATTTTTCGTGCGCCAATATTGCATCCACCTGGCATAGCAACGACAGCCTTGCCAAAACGCCCAATGAGCGGTCCCAGCACCGCTGTGGAAGCACGCATTTGGGCAACGAGGTCGTAAGGGGTATGCCACTTGTTCACTTCTGTTGTATCGATAAGAAGTTCGTGAACTCCTACAACCTCAATATGAGCGCCAAGGCGCTTGAGAACCTTGCCCATGATGTGCACGTCGGAGATATTGGGAACATTGGTAAGCCGCGTTGTCCCCGATGCCAAAATTGAGGCTGCCATAAGTTTGAGCGCTGAATTTTTAGCACCCTCAACTACCACTTCACCGGTGATAGGATGGCCACCCTCAATGCGGATTACATCCATTTCTCTCCTTTGCTTGAGCAAGCAACAAACTACACCATGCAATTTTATCCTCATAGTATGCCCGAGCATGGTCGTCTTTGGGTAGTTCATCGCGCCACCTTATGGCTCGTATGCGAGCTTGCTCTGTGCGCTCGATGTCTATTTCGTCAATATCGCGGGCGTGATCGGCTAAAACAAGTACGCCATGAGGGAGTACTTCGGCATAGCCTCCTCGCACAACGATTTGTTGTATGGAGCTGTTCTTGTCGGCGGAAGAGTCGGCGTCGAGCTTGCCAATGCGCAGAACACCATCGCCCATAGCGACTATTTCGGGCGCGTGACCTGGCCAAATGCCCAGCTCTCCTTCGTAGGTGACAAGCACAACATATGCTGCGGGACCTTGGTATACCATACGATCCTTGCGCACAATTTGGCAGATGAGCTGCTGAGGGATAGCCACCTTATGCGCCTCTCTGTACTTGTGCGCTCATGCTTTGTGCTGCGCTGGACTGCTCCGCGCCGAACTGGGCTGCACCTGGCTGTGCTGCCTTAGTTTGGGCTGCCTGAGCTTGTATTTGGGCTGCCTTCTCGCGTGCATCTTCGATGGTGCCTACGAAGCGGAAAGCCTGTTCGGGGAGGTCGTCACATTCTCCATCGATGATGGCTGCAAAGGAGCGAACCGTATCCTCTATATGCACATATACACCAGGGTTGCCGGTAAATTTCTCGGCAACGTGGAAGGACTGGGAAAGGAATTGCTGCACCTTGCGCGCACGAGCAACGGTTAGGCGCTGCTCTTCGGAAAGCTCATCCATGCCCAAGATGGCAATAATGTCTTGCAGGTCGGAATACTCCTGCAAAAGCTCTTGAACCCTCGTAGCAACACGATAGTGCTCCTCGCCCACAATGTTGGGATCGAGTGCATCCGACGAGCTTGCCAACGGGTCTACTGCCGGATAAATACCGAGGTCGGCAATGGAGCGCGACAAAACCGTTGTCGCATCGAGGTGAGTAAAGGTAGTGGCGGGAGCAGGGTCGGTGAGGTCGTCTGCGGGAACATATACCGCCTGAACTGAAGTAACGGAGCCCTCCCTGGTAGAGGTTATGCGCTCTTGCAAATCGCCCATCTCGGTTGCCAAGGTAGGCTGATAGCCTACAGCAGAAGGCATACGCCCCAACAGCGCAGATACCTCAGAGCCCGCTTGCGAGAAGCGGAAGATGTTATCGATAAAGAGCAGAACGTCTTGGCCCTGGTCGCGGAAATATTCCGCAGCAGTAAGGCCTGCAAGCCCTACACGCAAACGCGCCCCAGGAGGTTCATTCATCTGACCGTACACCAGGCAAGTCTTATCGATAACGCCCGACTCGCTCATCTCTAGAAACAGGTCGGTGCCCTCACGCGTGCGCTCGCCAACGCCGGTGAATACCGATGTACCACCGTGTTCTTGGGCAAGGTTGTGGATAAGCTCTTGAATGAGAACTGTTTTCCCCACGCCCGCTCCACCGAACAAGCCTGTTTTACCACCGCGTACATAGGGTTCAAGCAAATCGATGGCCTTGATGCCCGTTTCAAAAATCTCGGTGGTAGTTGTTAGGTCTTGAAAGGCTGGGGGTTGACGGTGAATAGGATAGAACTCAACGTCTTCTGGCATGGGTTTGCCATCCACAGGCTCGCCAAGCACGTTCCATACACGCCCAAGCGTTTCTTTGCCCACTGGCATGCTCATAGGAGCGCCGGTGTCTCGTACGCTCAGCCCACAGCTAAGTCCATCGGTTGATGTCATAGCCACCGTGCGCACAACGCCGTGAGGCAGCTGCGACTCTACTTCAAGCACCGTGTAAACGTGTCCAATCGCTGTTTCACCATCAACTACCAGCGCGTTGTAGATAGCAGGTACATGGGCAGGAAACTCAACATCAACCACCGAGCCCACAATGCGCACGATTTTGCCGCAGCCAACAGAGCGGTGTGCATAGTTGTATGCCGATTCTTCAAAGCGTGAGCGCGCGCCTTTCTTCTCTTTCATTAGTTGTTCTCCAATGCGGAAGCACCACCAACTATATCGTTGAGCTCAGTGGTAATAGAGCTCTGGCGTATGCGGTTATAGCTACGATTGAGACTAGCAATAAGCCCTTGTGCATTCTCTGTCGCCGACTGCATGGCACTCCTTCGCGCAGCGTGCTCTGCTGCAGCGGAGTCAAGAAGCGCATGATACACAAGAGTCGATACGTAAGCCGGGATGAGCTTTGATAGCACCTCGGTAGCCGATGGGTGAAAGCGGTATTCGGTATGAGGCTCATGCTCGATGCTCAAAATAGCATCAGCAGTACGCGGGTTGTTTACCATCATGAGATCTTGCTTAGAAATAGGCAGCAGCTGCTCGATAACGGGTTCTTGCTCTACCCGGTTTTTCGCGTGGTTGTAGTAAAGCATCACGCGGTCAATGCTGTTGGAGCGATAGCCCTCCATAACGTAGTGGGCAATGCGGTCGGCCTCATCAATCGTGGGCTCACTCGAAATGCCCACAAAGGACATGGCGGGCACTACGTTGCGGTGCGTGAAATACTCGGTAGGTTTGCGACCGCAAGTAATAAGGCTGCACTCGATCTTGTTGCGCTGAAGGCGCGCTATTTCACGCTCTACCTTGCGCTGCAGCAGCAAATTAAAGCTCCCCGCAAGACCTCTGTCTGAGGCAATAAGCACAAACAGTACGTGTTGCTCTTGCGGATGCTGCATAAGCAAAGGTTCTTCTTGCACACTAGCCGAGCTTGCAACATTAGCCAGCATACGCACGATAGCCTCTTTGTAAGGGCTTGCTTGTTCAGCTCGCTCAAGCGCACGCCAAATTTTCGACGTAGAGACCATCTCCATCGTATGGCTTATTTGCATAGAGGTGCGCGCTGATGCCATGCGCTGCGATATTTCTTGAAGGCTTGCCATCTTACATCCTGCTACTTCACGCGCCTGAATGTCTCATAGCCTCTTCGGTAACCCTAAAGACCGCGCGAGTCCCCGCAACATCCAGAACACCCTGTTCAAGCTGCCCATCTTCATCGTCTTCATCTGCAAGCAAGCCAAAGTGAAGCTTAAAGTCCTCGCTAAATCTATTAAGCGCGGTGCGCAGACGTGCGGCAAGCCAAGGCGATATAGCCTTGCGACGCAAGTCTTCACGTAAGTCGTTATGCAGTGCACGCATATAGGTGATAAGTTTTGTGCGGAATGGAAGTACCAGCTCGAGAGGAATGTCGTCGAGGTATCCTTCCTTACCTGCAAACAGAACAAGAATTTGATCTGCAACATCTATTGGTGCATAGCGCGGCTGACGCAAAAGCTCTGTCATGCGCATGCCATGGTCGAGTTGATGGCGCGTTGCTGCATCTAAATCAGAGCCAAACTGAGAGAATGCCTGCTTTTCACGGTAGGCTGCCAAATCAAGACGCAGTGTCCCCGCAACCTGCTTCATAGCCTGAATTTGGGCGCCTCCACCCACACGGCTCACAGAGATACCAACATCTACTGCCGGACGCTGACCTTGGAAAAACAGGTGTGACTGCAAATAGATTTGACCATCGGTGATGGAAATAACATTAGTAGGAATATAAGCCGAAACATCGCCTTCCTGAGTCTCGATAATAGGTAGCGCGGTAAGAGAACCTCCTCCACGCTCATCAGAGAGCTTGCCAGCGCGCTCGAGCAGACGTGAATGCAAATAGAAAATATCGCCAGGATATGCCTCACGACCAGGAGGCCGATGCAGGGTCAGCGACATTTGACGATAGGCAACCGCATGCTTGGATAAGTCGTCGTACACCACCAACACATGACCCCCGGGATGCTCAGCATCGGCGGGTCTACCTTGTTCGTCGTTATACATGAAGTACTCGCCAATGGCTGTAGCTGCCATAGGCGCAATGTATTGCATGGAAGCAGAATCAGCGGCATTCGCAGCAACAATAATTGTTTTATCGAGCACCTTGTGCTCTTCAAGGGTGTGGCGAATCGCAGCAACCGTAGAGGCTTTTTGACCAATGGCTACATAGATACAAACCATGTCGGTGTGCGCTTGGTTAATGATGGCATCAATGCCGATAGCAGTTTTACCTGTTTTACGGTCGCCAATAATGAGTTCGCGCTGACCACGTCCAATGGGCACCAGGGCATCTACTGCAATAAGCCCCGTTTGCACCGGCTCGCATATTGGCTGACGCTCCATAATACCTGGTGCTTTGAGCTCCATGGGACGACGATCTGTTGTATTTATGGGGCCTTGGCCGTCGATGGGTTGCCCCAGCGCGTTAATAGTGCGCCCCAGCATAGCGCGGCCAACAGGAATGTCCATAATGCGTCCCGTTGTACGGCACATATCGCCCTCTTTGATGGAGCCCACGTCACCAAAGAGCACTGCTCCAACCTCACCATCATTGAGGTTCTGAGCCAAACCGTACACCGTTCTGCCTGTTGCAGAGCTTGTAAAGCGCAAAAGTTCCCCTGCCATGGCAGTACGCAGCCCCGCAACGTAGGCAATACCATCGCCTACCTGCACCACCGTTGACGCTTCTTGACGGTCGACCGTCGCATCAACTGCTTTCAGCTCTTGTTCGAGCCTGCGAATTATCTCTTCGGAATTGATGTTGACCGTCATTCATCATCACTTCCCAAATACACCGAGGCTAGCTGCTTATGCATATGAACAAGCTGGGTTGCAACAGAGGCATCGTAGCGCTCGCCTTGGGTCTCGATAATGATGCCCCCAACGATTGCGGGGTCTACGCGCTCAACGAGGTAAGCTCTTTTGGCAAACTTCTTTTCGATGTGAGCACGCACGCGTTCACGCAGCTCGTCATCCATTTCAACTGCCGTCGTGACCACAACGTATGCCGTGGTGTCGTTGTTGTTCACGATTTCCTTGTACGCGTCAACAATTTCGGGGAGCAAATCGGCTTTGCCATGATCGTGAAGTATTGCCAACAAGCTCATGACCTCAGGCGAGAACTTTACTGCATGCTGCAGCTGCACCAAGTCGCGATTGAGATGCCCCATTTTGCGTGCTGTCTCTGCAAGGGTCAGAGCATAGTGTTCTGCACACTCCCGCGTAGCGCGCGTGGCTTGTGCGGCATGCGCAGCTCGACTAGTTGTCATTCTCAATCCCTATCTCTGCGAGGTAGCGCTCGGCAAGCTTACGCTGATCTTCTGCGCTCAAATCGTTGCCGATGATTTTTGATGCAATCTCAACGGAAAGGTCAACTACCGAAACCGAAAGCTCAATCATCGCCTTTTGGCGCTCCTCTTCGATGAGTTCATGAGCCTGCGCAAGCTGAGCTGCTGCCTCCTTTTGTGCTTTGGCAAGCAAAGCCAAGCGTTCTTGTTTCGCTTGACGCTGGGCTTCTACGATGATGGAAGTAGCTTCACGCTGGGCTTCTGCGAGCTTTTCTTCGCTCGCTCGCCGTTTAGCACAGGCTTCTTCTTTTGCCTTTCGAGCGCTCGCCAAATTTTCTTGAATCTTTTGCTCGCGCGCATCCATTGCCGCAAGAATAGAAGGCCATGCAAACTTCGCAAGAGCTGCCCAAAGGATGACAAAGGCAATAAGAGCGGGAACAAATTCCTGGAGTTTCGGGATAAGGATATCCATGAGTAAAAGCTTTCGAGCTCTTAGCTAATAAGCGTTACGACAAAACCAATGAGCGCCAAGGCTTCGATAAAAGCCGACGCAAGAATAAAGATGGTGAAGAGCCTGCCTTGAACCTCTGGCTGGCGCGCCATACTTGTTGTTGCGCCATATGCCGCAAGGCCAATACCAAGCGCAGCTCCGATTACGGCCATGCTATAGCCGATGACAGTCATTGTTCTTTATCCTTTCTGTCGAATGTTTATATCGTAGTAACTCTTACTCTGTTCGTTACGACTTTTCTTCTGCAAGTTGGACGTACACAGCAGAGAGCAGGGTAAAAACATAGGCCTGAACAACCGCAACAAGCATCTCAACGGCATAAATCATAATAAGAACCGCAAGCCATATAACAGAGATGCCCGTGCTTGCAAAGGCAGCAGCAGAAACATGCTCAACAAGGGCAGTTGCGCACAGAGAAGTAAGAAGTGCAAAGGTTCCCATAACGATATGACCTGCATACATGTTGCAAAACAGGCGCACAGCCAAGGTAATAAGGCGCAAAAAGATTGAAAATACCTCGATGAGCCACACCAGTACCTTGATAGGAAGCATCAGCTCGTCTGGAGCTAAGCTCTTGATGTAGCCCAGCACACCCTTCGCCTTGCATCCCGCATGTATGAAATAGACAAAGCTCATGAGTGCTACTGCGGCAGTTGCGCTTATAGTCCCTGTACCTGGACGTGCTCCCGGAATGATGCCTATAAGGTTGTTAAAGAGCACAAAGAAAAAGACCGTCATTAAAAAGGGAAAATGCACGCGCCACGTACTGCCAAGAATGCCTTTTAAAATATCGTCGCGCACATATTCGATGCCATATTCGACTGCATTAACAAAGAAGCCATGGGGTACTTCAGCGCTTGCTTGGCGGCGCTTAAATGCCAGCACAACAATAAGCATTGCCACGCAGGCAACAAGCATGAAGAGCGTGTACTGCGTGATACCTGCTGTTTGCAAATCGCCTACAACCGCAGCCGAACGCAAACTCTGAACAAGCTCTTTGAGCTCTTCTGGCAGCTTTTGAAACGCGTCCACCAGTATCTCCTATCACATACCAATCACAGGCACCCCAAGATATGCATGCATATCTTGGGGTGCAAGGTATCTTAGTCATCTATGGATAGGAATTCCACTCCCCCAGTCACAATTTCTTCACGTATTCACGTAATACGGCTTAGGCAAGTTCGGGGTAGAGCGGATGAGTGGCGAGTATCTGTTGCACCTCTTCACGGGCTGCATCGAGCAGTGCGGCATCTTCACCTGCAGCCACCACCTCACCAATGAGCTGACCTACCCGCTCGCATTCATCCTCTGTAAAGCCGCGCGTGGTGCACGCAGCAGAACCTACGCGTATGCCGCTCGTGACAAATGGGGAACGTGTTTCGCCAGGGATAGTGTTCTTGTTAACGGTGATGCCCACAGAATCCAGCACAGCCTCTGCTGCCTTTCCAGTAACTTCACCATGAGCCGCTCCTGTAAGGTCAACGAGCAAGAGGTGGTTATCGGTACCCCCGGTAATAAGGCGCAATCCGCGCTGCTCCATGCCACGACCAAGCGCCTTGGCATTGCGTACAACATTATCGATATAGCTTGCAAACTCTGGCCTGAGTGCTTCACCGAAAGCTACTGCTTTGCCAGCAATGGCATGCTCAAGAGGACCACCCTGCATGCCGGGGAATACGGCAGAGTTAATCTTTTTGGCAAGTTCGGCATCGTTAGTGAGAATAAGCCCACCGCGGGTACCACGAAGCGTCTTGTGTGTTGTGGAGGTAACAATGTCGGCATGCTCCATGGGCGAAGGATGAGCACCTGTGACAACGAGGCCAGCAATGTGTGCCATGTCTACTAGGAGCGTCGCTCCAACACTTTGGGCAATCTCAGCAAAGCGCACAAAGTCGATAATGCGCGGATAGGCGCTTGCCCCTGCAATAATTACCTTTGGACGATGCTCTTCTGCCTTGCGTGCAACGTCATCGAAGTCGATGCGCTCGTCCTGAAGGTTGAGCCCGTATGAAATGATGTTGTAGAGCTGACCCGAGAAGTTGGCAGGTGAGCCATGGGTGAGATGTCCCCCATTAGCAAGATCCATGCCCATGATGGTGTCGCCCGGATTTGCCAGGGTAGCGAGTGCAGCATAGTTAGCCTGAGCGCCAGAGTGCGGCTGTACGTTTGCAAAGTTTGCGCCGAACAGCTGCTTCGCTCTATCGCGCGCTAAATCCTCAACAGCATCGACTGCCCAACATCCTCCGTAGTATCTATGTCCCGGGTAACCTTCGGCATACTTATTGGTAAGCGTAGAACCAACTGCCTCCATAACAGCAACAGACACAAAGTTTTCGCTCGCAATAAGCTCGATAGAATTGCGCTGGCGACTCAGCTCTGCGTCAATGGCTGAGGCAAGCTCAGCGTCGGAAGCGCGCAGGTGCTCAAGGGACATAGCATCTCCAATCCTCGGGCGCATGCGCGCCGACTATAAAGCTAATCTTGCTGCATTGCTTTTGCTATGCGATCTGCATGGCGTCCACCAGAAAATGGTGTGGTAATAAATATATCTACTAAGCGCTTATTCGTTTCAAGATCTACAAAGCGCCCCGACAGACAAATTACATTGGCATTGTTATGCTCGCGGGCAAGACGCGCAAAGTCCTCGGTTTGAACCGCTACTGCACGAATGCCTTTAACCTTGTCGGCAGTAATGGCCATGCCAAGTCCCGTTCCACATATAAGAATGCCGTAGTCGGCTTCACCTGTCGCAACAGCTTGAGCGACCGGAACTGCATAGTCGGGATAATCGACACGCTCATCGGTAGCAGGACCAAAATCGGTAACTTCGTGCCCTTGCTCTTCCAGATACGCCATAAGTGGAGCTTTGTGGTTATATCCTCCATGGTCGGACGCAATGGCAATCTTCATGACGCACTCCTTCATGTATAAATTCGAACATGTAGATACAGATTAGCGCAGTAGATACATGAGCATAGCGCAAGCACTAACATAAGCGCACGAACATAACAGCCCCGCTATTACAGTGGGACTGCTGCAGACGCCTCAGCATAATGCTTGTGAGTGTAGGGCTGCCCGTGAGAGCAATTGTTGCTCACTGACGCAATGTTCGTTGTATGGCATCGTGCCATCCAGCAAGCAGCCGCTGGCGCAGCGCAGCATCCATATTCGGCTCATACTGGGCAGCAGTCCTGTGCATGGATGCCAGCTCTTCGCGACTCTCCCATACTCCTACTGCAAGTCCTGCCAAATATGCTGCGCCTAAGGCGGTAGTTTCCTTGACTTCAGCTCGAGTTACGGAAATCCCCAATAAATCCGATTGGAATTGCATGATGAAGTTGTTTCGCGAAGCACCACCATCTACCTGAAGCGAGCTGAGCGTGTGAGAAGAATCCATCTCCATGGCCTGCAAGATGTCATAGGTTTGATAGGCCATCGATTCACAAGCTGCGCGTACGA
>CAYWNN010000005.1:0-15453 GCA_964459685.1 uncultured Coriobacteriaceae bacterium | reverse complement strand
CCTCGGCAACAATCTTTTCTGCGCTCTGCTGGGCAACAATGAGTGCCTGAGAAATCTGACGCTCACTTGCGCTGTAGCTATCTTGCTGAACGGGTGCGACAGGAGCTGCAAATCCGTCAGCCTGTCCAGCCTCAAGCTGTGCTACCCGTGCCTGAGATTCGGCAAGCTGCTGTTCGGTGGTATTGAGGCGCCCTTTTAGGTCGGCAATCTTCTGAAGCATTGCCCCAATTTCATCGGAAAGACGCTCAAGAAAGTCATCAACCTCATCGGTGTTGTAGCCATGCTTTGAAGGAGAGAAGGTAAGTTGTTCGATATCTACTGGAGTTATAGGCATTTGTGGTCCTTTCGATCCTCCTAGGCGACCTGCTATATAGGTCGCTTTACCTCTGATGAATATACCAGACTTATATGCTTATCAGCTGAAACTCAGAAAATCATTAAGATCAGGAAGCGCTCAATCACCGTGAGGGCAATGATGGCAATCATTGGTGAAAAGTCGAGACCTCCAATAGGCGGTATGAAGCGCCTAAAGAAGTTGAGATAGGGACACACCAAGGAGCCCAAGGCATTGCGAATGTCATTGAAAACCGAGCCCGGACGAAGCGGCACATAGGTCATGATGCACCACACAATGATCATCGTTTCATAGAAATAAATAGCTCGATCTATCAAAAGGTAAAGACTGTACATAGCTTCCTTCATTAAAGCTGGCGCTCTTGCTTGCCAGCACTTGCGTTCCTATGGCTGGCGCCCTTGCTTGCCAGCATGTGCCTTCCTACTTACCACCAAGCTCCTTGTTGCGTGCAAGAGCAGCATTGAGGCCATTTTCACAGCCTTCAACAAGCTTTGGCTCAAGTTCTTTTAAGAATTGAATCGTTGTGCCGCCAGGAGAGCATACCCGTTCCATAAACTCCCTCGGGTGTTCACCAGAGGCAAGCAGGAGCTGAGCAGTTCCCAGCATGCTGTTCTCAAACATATCGCGTGCCACAGCAGCAGGCATCCCACAGCGCACCGCCGCACGAGTAAGCGTATCAACCATAAGCGCAAAAAGTGCAGGAGAACATCCCACCGACTGTCCGCACACATCTAACTGGTCTTCTCGCATAATCTGAGCACTTCCCAAAGCCGAAAACATCTCGACTACACGTTCAGCATCTTCATCGGTAGCATGCGCTCCTAAAGCTATGGCAGAAGCTCCTGAACGTACGGAAATAGGAAGGTTGGGCATAACGCGAACAACTCGAACACCAACTAAGCGTTCCTCGAACGAGGACAAAGGCAGCCCTGCCGCAATAGAGATAACAAGTGATTGCGCAAGCTGTGCCACATGCTCTTGCACAAAGTTCAGCAATACCTGAGGCTTAATGGCAAGAATGACTGCATCTGGCTGAAGCGCAAAAAGCTCATCGGCATCACCGGTGCATACCACACCAACACTTCTTTGCAATGCATCAAGCTTTTCTTGGTGGTGGTCGCAAACATATACCGAACTGGCATCGTATAAGCCAGATGTAACAAGGCCCTGGGCAACAGAGGAGCCCATGGCTCCGCCCCCAATAATGCCTACGCTATAGGCATCTGCCATGTGCTCTACCCCCTAATGACACCATCACTTTGAAGCTTGCTTAGCTCAGAAGAGGTAAGTTCCACTGCGTAAGGAAGTACTGCAAAGCAGCGATCGCCCAGCTCGCGAACTTCTCCATTAATACCAGCTGCATATCCAAAAGAATAGTCGAGGATGCGCTTAGCAGTATCCATGCGTGTTGAAGCAAAATCGAGAACAACCGGCTGATTAGTTCGAACACGACTTACCATTACCTGCACATCTTCATAGCTTTTAGGCTTGAGAACGTAAGGAGGAAGCTTGGCTGAGGAACGGGCAACAGGGGTAAGCCCAATATCACCCGGCGTAAGATGGGCACTGGAGAGAACATCTGAGTATGATGTCTGCTCCTGGCTATCGGATGCCCCTTGAGTGGCTGCTGCGCGATAGCTTGTAGCTGATGTCGCATAACTGTCAGGCTTCTGGAGCGAGGATGTCGGATACTGAATAGGCGTTGCAACCTTGTCGGTTTCGGCATTCGCATCTACGTAGCGCCCTGAGCGTGTATACACTGACACGCTTTCTGCATTGCGACGTGGGGTATTACCAAGCAAGCCGCTGCCCGATCGACTCGTGTCTTCTTGCGCACCATAGGCATCTTCACGGCTTTGCCCCCTATCTCGACGATAGGACGAGCTGTTGTATTCATCATCTTCAAAGACTTCATCGTCTTCGTAGTAATCATCTTCGTAATAGTTACCACGAAGGGAATCTAAGCCCATTCTCTCTTTAAGATTATCAAGAAATCCCATGGTACATCCCCTCTTCTGGCTGAGCCTAACGCGCCTATCCCAATGCGTACTCTGGACTAAAGACTACTCGTCCAAGTCGAACAATTGTTGATCCTTCGGCAATAGCCTCAATAAAATCATCGCTCATACCACAACTGAGCTCTTCCAAAGGAAGCCCGGTACGCTCGCGCATGACATCGCGTAACTCTCGCAAGCCTGAAAATGTACGCTGAGCGGCGTCCTTATCATGTGCGGGAGCCATGGTCATAAGTCCGCGTATGTCGAGACCACGAAGACCGACGAGCGTTTCAGCGCAGGCAAGCACCTCATCTGGTGAAAAGCCCGCCTTAGACGCCTCGCCCGACACGTTTACCTCAAGCAATACCGGCTGACGAATTCCTTTGAGGTGGGCTCGCTGCGACACTGCCTCTGCAAGATGCAGAGAGCTGATGGAGTGAATGAGGAAGGCATTGCCTAAAACCTGGTTGATTTTGTTCTTCTGTAGGTTGCCAATCATGTCAAATCGAATATGAGGCAAGTCATCACGCTCGCGCAATGCCTGCAGCTTGCGCACCAGCTCCTGAGGACGATTCTCAGCAAAGACTTCCCAGCCAGCCTTAAAAGCACAAATTACTTCTTCAACATCAACTGTTTTAGATACTGCTTCAACCAAAATACTTTCTGCACTGCGCCCTGAACGTCGTGCTGCATCATCGATGGCTTGCATGATGCATACTCGGCGTTCATCAATAAACGATTGATAGTGCGCAGATTGGCAGCGCACATTATCCTGCTGATAAGAACTGCTCTGTTGCTGAGCATTGCTCTGTTGCTGAGTGCTCTCTTTCTTATCTGAGGTGTTCAAACACACAGGTATCACCTCCCGATATAGATGCGGTATCAGATATCGCAGGATCCATCCATGCAAGGGCTGCAAAGCGTCCGCAGCACCCCTGCTCTGCTCGATAGGAAAAGAAGCGGTCGGTATGCTCGGGCGTAGAGATATCGCTCACCGTAATATGAGAAGGCTCTAGTCCTGCAGCTTCAAGTGTCACAGATACTGCCTCTGCAAGATCTAAGCCACCAGATGCTGCGCGCACCCCTTCGCCAAACTCGTCCACAAATTGCCGCATGAGATCATCTGAGACCTCGTAGTTCTGCGCCGCAATATGAGGACCTATAACGCACATTACCTCATGCGGTGCGACCTGTGCCTCACGACACAAAACATCGAGTGCTCGCGCAGCGATACGTCCAAATGTGCCGCGCCAGCCAGAGTGAACAACTGCAAAAGCATGAGAGCTTACCAGCACAACTGGCAAACAGTCGGCAAAGCACAACAGCACCGGAACACCAGAAGTGCAGCACACCACCGCATCGCAGCCAGCTAGCACAAATGAGCGCAGCTCACGTATAGATTCCGGTGAGCTGTCTTTAACAACACAAACTTCTGTTCCGTGTACTTGCTTCGGTGCAATGAGATTGGCTTGATAGCGCTCAGGGATGCCAAGCGCGCACATGGCCCTGCGCCTGTTTTCTGCAACTGCTGCCTCAAGGTCTCCTACTGCATTGCCCATATTAAGCGTTGCAAACGGTGGCTCAGACACACCACCTGTACGCTCGGTAAATGCAAACGAGACCCCACCAGGACAATCCTTGCCCACAAGTAGGGTCACGCCACACGACTCTTGCTGAGTGAGTCGCAAACTCACAAATTCCTCCTAGCGACTATTCTTCAGGAAATCCGGAATGTCAAAGCCGGAGTTCGCGTGAGAAGTTGCGGAGGATGACTTTTTAGCAGCTTTTCTTGATGTTTGCGACTGCTCGATATCCATGAGCGATGGGAGCTGGTCCTGCCCTGTCGATGCATTCTCATCGAAGCCAGTAGCAATCACCGTAACGCGTACTTGATCGCCCAAAGACTCATCTACCACGGTGCCAAAGATAATGTTGGCATCCGAGTCGACGCTCGCAGATACCAGATCTGCCGCTTCATTGATTTCCTGAATGCCAAGGTCCTTATTACCGGCAATGGAAAGCAGAACACGTGTTGCGCCGTCGATAGAGCTTTCCAAGAGACGACTCGAGATAGCCTCTTGCGCAGCCTCTGTTGCACGATTATCCCCAGAAGCCATACCAATGCCCATCATGGCGGTACCCGCACCACGCATAATGGTTGAGACGTCGGCGAAGTCGAGGTTAATTAAGCCAGGCACGGTAATGAGGTCGGTAATGCCCTGAATGCCTTGTGAAAGTACGTCGTCTGCCATACGGAAGGCTTCGAGCATGGTTGTTTTCTTCTCAGAAAGCGTAAGCAGGCGATCGTTTGGAATGGTAATGAGCGTATCGACATTTTCGAAAAGCGCCTCAATGCCATCTTCTGCTGCTGCAGTGCGCTTACGTCCCTCAAAGGTGAAAGGACGCGTTACAACACCAACGGTAAGTGCACCTATCTCCTTGCAAGCAATCTCGGCAACGATAGGAGCCGCACCTGTGCCGGTGCCACCACCTTCGCCCACCGTGATAAACACCATATCGGCGCCGGCGAGCGCCTGTTTGATTTCATCGCGGCTTTCCTCAGCCGACTGAGCGCCAACTTCTGGATCAGCACCTGCACCAAGACCCTTGGTAATGTCTGTTCCTATTTGCACCTTGATATCGGCATCGGATATGGCGAGTGCCTGCGCATCGGTATTGACCGCTACAAACTCAACACCACGAATGCCTTCTTCGATCATGCGATTGACCGCATTGGTACCACCACCACCAACGCCGACGACTTTAATGACCGCTAAATAGCTATTTGTGCTCATGTTCTGGGGCATATATCCTCCTCACACGGAAGGGCGTGCATGGCTTGGTGCACAGCGCTTCCTTTTCCCTCACGCTAGAGCCCACAAGAGCCTCGGTATAAGCACCGCTATTCCTTAAGGTTCAACTTAAACCCTAGGTGATGAACAAATCGAACTATGATTACATAACTATCGACTTGAGGTCAAGACTCATTTGAACTTGATTGAACGTTTTCTGAATCTACCCGCCGAAATGAGGGGTTACTAGGCGTGCGAACATTTATGTAGGTTATTTGATCTGCATATTCTTCGAGCAAGGTAAGGATGACCGTCGCCTTAGAAGAGATGCTCGTTGCCTCACCCAACAATATGGTGACACCATTTGATAAGGCACAGGTAAGGCTCGCCTCACTCGAGGCGGTAAACTGCGTAATTTGGGAGGAAAGCTCCTCTGGTAAGCTGTTCATGTAATCAAGTACTGCGCTTACAACTTCATCGTCTACCGCTTCACCTGCAACAGGTTCAGTATCCGACGGTGCATCACTTATAAGAATACAGCCAAGCTCTGTAGCAATCTCCTGCGCTGCTTCGGTGGTAGACTGACCCTCTACTTCACTGGTAGCTACCGGTTCTATCCACACGCCATCACTGCCCAAGTACCAGCACACGCCACTGCCACTAATAACCACCACATATCCAATTTCTCGCTCTTGGATGTCAATGGATAACTTATCCGGAAAATTGCGGCTTATATGTACTGAAGCAACCCAAGGATTTCGCATCACATTCTCTTTAATTTGAGCTGTGTCAACGGAAAGAAGTGTGGTGCCTTCAGGCAATGACGCAAGTCGAGCTACCTCTTCTGCGGTGATATGTTCAGAACCGTCGGTTTCAATTGAAGTGATAGTAAAAAGAGGGGTTTGAGCCAATATAAAAAGCGTGAGGAGAATGGCTGCTATTGCTCCTAAACATATGCCCGCAATACGGGGCAAGCGCTGCCACAAAGGGAGCGCTTGAGTAGCTCGAGCGGCACGAGCAGCTTGAGCGCGCACATTGCCGCCTCGTTTCGCGGAAGCCTTCTGTGGGGCTGCTTTTTCGGCAGCTGTCTGTAGCTGAGCCTTTGGAGCAGCTTTCTTGAGTGATGCTTTTTGAGAAGCAATGCTTTTTTGCTTGCCTGCAAGGCTGCGTTTCTTCTGGGTAGAGCTGACTTTCTCTCTCTTGCTTGAGCTGCTTTTCTTAGACGTACGCAGAGAAGAGGAGTCTGAGCGCTTGGTAGGACGCAGCTTACGACGTGAAGCCGAGGAATTTGACTGCTGTTTCGAGCTCGATGCCATACTCCCCCCTCACGCAATCGATAACATGTCGGATGAGCCGCACCACATCATAAGCGCAAGCCCCTCCATTATTAACAATGAAATTGGCATGCTTGGCTGATATCTCAGCGCCACCGATGCGGTATCCCTTAAGATCACACGATTCTATAAGGTCTTGAGCACTATGTGACCCAAGCGGATCATTAAACACAAAACCACAAGCAGACATTCCTAATGGTTGGGCTGCCCTGCGACGAATGAGGCGTCGCTCCATAGCCTGTGCAATTGCATCCTTAGACTTGAAGTTGAGCTTGAAGGTTGCTTCCAAGACAATCTCATTATCCCGTAGCAAAGATGCCCCTTCTTTATCCTGTATGTCACTCGCCTTATAGCGATGCATACCCTCGCCAAGCCTATATACCACTAGGTCTTGCACAAGCGACATGATGGAAGTATCAGGAGTGGTTCTTTGTGCGGTAGAGCCCGCACTTCCCCTTGTGGTGAAGCGTGCACTTCCACCTCCAACAGAAGCAGGGTGTATATTGCTCGCAAGTGCTCCCCCAACCGTACCGGGAATACCCACATAGGCTTCGAGTCCAGACAAAGACTGAGAAAGTGTTGCATCCACTAGACGCGGTAGCGTTACTCCGGATGCAACAGTGAGCAGCCTTGATGAAGCTTGCCACGAGCTAAATTGACCGCGCAGGACCACCACACAACCTCGAAAGCCCTCATCGGCAACAAGAACATTCGAACCACGGCCAAGAATGACCCAGCGTACATCCTGTTCTTCGAGTGTTTCAATGCAGCGAATAAGCGCGGGGAAGCTATTGCACGATACAAACAGATCGGCTGCACCGCCCACGCGAAGTGACGTGTGCCGACCCATTTTTTCGTTGCGTACTACCTCACCATCGATAGCACCATCTAAGGCGATAAAAGCGTTGTATACGCTCACAGCTCTACCCTTTTATTCGTTATGTCGTGTGTATTCGCGCATAGCCTCTATGAAGCTTGGTCCTATATCGGTTACATCACCTGCACCGAGCGTTATAAGCAAATCGCCTGCTTCGAGCTGCTTACATAAGCTTTGAAGGAGTTTATGGCGATTGGGAATGTAGTGAACCTCAGCTACCTTGCCCTGTTCTCGAACAGCCTTGCTAAAGGATTTGCCGTTGACCCCCGGTATAGACATCTCTCCTGCGCCAAATACATCCATAACGTAAAGCACATCGGCTACATCGAAGGCAGTAGCAAACTGATCGATAAGCGCAGCAGTACGCGAATAACGGTGTGGCTGGAACACAACGCAAATACGCTTGTATCCCAATGATTGTGCCGCACGCAGGGTTGCCTGAATCTCGGTTGGATGATGACCGTAGTCGTCAACCACAGTTATTTGAGAAATATCCCCTATATAAGTAAAGCGCCTCCGAGCTCCCTTGAAGGTGCCAAGTGCTGCCACCGCCTTGTCAATAGGCAAGCCTAATACATCAGCAACAGCCAACACCGCTGTTGCATTGAGCATGTTGTGGACGCCCGGGTTTGAGCTCAGCCTTACCGTTTCGGTCGCGCCTGGACCAGAAAAGACAAATGAGCTCTCAAGCGAAGGCGTGCAGGTTTCAGCGGCATTGTTTGCGTCCGTGCTAACAGCATTGCCTGTCGAGATGTCCGCAGCCTTGCCCACCTGCACATCAGAAGACTTCTCAAGGGGCGTACAAACATAGTCGCAGCTTTCTGCAAAGCCATAGGTATAAACCTTGCGCCCGCTTTCATGAGCAAGCTCAACTAAGCGCTCGCTGTTGGCACATACAATGACTGCGCCATCCTCTCCCACTGATGCCATGAATTTCACGAAGGTACGCTCTAAATTTTCAAATGTTTTGTAGTGGTCGAGATGGTCTTCTTCTACATTGGTAACAACAACAATGCGCGGATTAAGGTGTAAAAACGAGCCGTCCGATTCGTCTGCCTCTGCAACAAAATATTCGCCGTCTCCATTACGCCCGTTGGTGTTATAGCCTTCCACTACGCCACCAATCAAAAAGCTCGGATCGAGTCCTAGGGCATCGAGCATCACCGCACACATCGATGATGTCGTTGTTTTGCCATGTGTGCCGGCAATAGCAATTGTCGAGCGTCCCGAACCAAGCGCGGCAAGCATTTTTGCGCGCTGCCACACCTCAATACCAAGTTCACGCGCACGCATAAGTTCTGGGTTGTCTTCAGGGATAGCGCTTGAGATAACCACAACATCCGGCATGAACTCATCAATAGTTTCGGATGTATGGCCAAGACGTACACTGATGCCTTCGGCTTCCAAGGTGCGTACGTAGTGCGACGCCTTTAAGTCTGAACCGGTGACAATGCACCCTCGCTCATGCAGCACCAGGGCAATGCCGCTCATGCCGGCACCACCAATGCCAATAAAATGCGCCTTACGAGGCGTGGAGGTCACGGTATTTTCAACCATATAGAGGCTCCTTTAAAGAGAAGCTGTTCATCTTTGAACTCAATCGGGCAAACATCAGAGATACATTTTTGCAGTTAGCCCCTATGCTGTGCAACTTCTTCAACGTGGTCCGCAAGAATTTGTGTAGATGCTCTACTTGGCAGCTTTTGGGCAGCCTGCCGCATTTCGCATCGAAGCTCAGCATTATCTACCAGCTCGAAGAGCAGCTCGGGGAATCTTTCGGTGTCAATATCATCGTCTGGCATAAGGCGCGCAGCACCCGCGTCCACCAAAAAGCGTGCATTAACCGTTTGATGGTCGCCTGTGGCTATGGGATAAGGAATGAGAAGGCTCGGCACATGCATGGCAGCAATTTCCGCAACAGAAGACGCACCCGCACGAGAAACAATGCAGTCGGCAGCGGCAAGCATAGAGCCCATGTCGTCGATATATGGCATAAGATGCCAGCGCTTACTCTCTTCCTCGTTCAGCTTTAAATGTTGTTCCACCCAGTCGAAATTTGCCGTACCTGTTGCATGCACAATGTGCAAGTTATCACGCGATAGAAGCTCAGCTTTGTAACGCAGTATCCCTTCGTTTATATGGCGAGCCCCCAGGCTTCCACCAAACACCAGCAAAACGCAATCTTCATCTGTGGCATGTATTGAACTTCTTCCTGCTTTGCGGTCTGCATCTAACACGCTTCTGCGCACAGGATTGCCGGTAAGCACAATTGCGTCCTCATTCACATACTTCTTGAGCGCCTCTGCCGCAGCAGGAAATGCAGCGCATACGCGCGAACAGCGAGACGCTATAAGCTTATTCGCAAGCCCTACAACAGAGTTTTGCTCATGTATAAGCAAGGGAATACGATGCGAGGCACACCAGCTCAAAAGGGGTATTTCAACGTAGGCACCAAAGCCAACAGCAACATCAGGGGCACCCACCTCACGGAAAAATGACGTGAGTTCCTTGCGGGCTCGTATGACGCGCCTCACCGCAGATAAGGCTGTTAAAGGGTGCCTACGGTTAAAGCCCGTTACATCGAGCGGAAATAATTCAAATCCTGCTTGAGGAACAAGCGTGCCTTCTAAGCGTTGTGGCTGCCCATAAAAACGCACACTATGACCGCGTGCTACTAATTCTTCAGCCAAAGCGAGTGCTGGATTGATATGGCCAGCCGTACCGCCTGCAGCAATTGCAACGTTCAGCTGAGCCTTCTCTGCATGAGCGTCTTCAAGGTTCTGCATGACTAGCGCCTCCTACTACTAGAATCGCGCGATCGCAGTCGTTCTGCTGGACTCGGTCCAAGATTAATGCGCTGACGTTTTGTTTGAGATGTACGCTTGCTTGGGTGACTTGAGCCTCCTTCAAGCAGGCGCAAGCCAGACCCTGAGCTTAATTGCGAGGTGTTCGAGGTGTTAGAAGGTCGCATGGAGCTCGATGAGGCAGAAGGGCGCGTAGCGCCTGACGAGGTGGAAGAGCGTGCTGCTGATGAGGTGGAGAGTACCGACAGACGACCCCTTTGACGTTCGTATTCGGTTTCGGGCAGCGCGCTCTGCTTTGAGACGGACACCATCAATCCCACAGCAACAAGACAGGTAATAATTGATGAGCCGCCATAACTTATAAATGGCAAGGTTTTACCCGAAACCGGAATCATGCCCGTAACGCCACCTACGTTTACGAGCGCTTGAATAGCAATCATGACGGTAAAGCCACTCACGATAAGGGTTCCTGACATATCGGGCGCATGTCGAGCAATTTGCACACCCGCATAAACAAATGCGGCGAAGCCACAGAGCACGGCAGCACAGCCAATAAGCCCAAGTTCCTCACCGATGATGGCAAAGATATAGTCATTGTGTGCCTCGGGTATGTAGGAGTATTTCTGCTGAGAAAAGCCAATACCCACACCGGTAATTCCGCCTTTTGCAAAGGCATATAAGCCTTGTATGATTTGATAGCCCGCACCATAGCGGTCCGATGTAGGATTCCACACTATCAAGCGCAGAGTGGCATAGCTATCTTGTTGAATAAGCACAACTAATGTGACGGCTCCTACAAGAGCAACAGCCCCAATGAGTACCGCAGGGACCCCCGCAAGAATTAACATAACCAAAAGCGAGGTACCAATAATAAAAACAGTTCCTTTATCGGGTTGAATAAGAATAAGCAAAAGAGGCAAGCCCACCCCAATAAGGCTCAGTACTCCTGCTTGCTGGCGTGTAAGCTCTTGCTTCACAAAAAACGCGTCGGCAATATGTGCGGTAGTTAAAACAAGAGCGATTTTGGCAAATTCCGACGGCTGAATACTAATAGCACCAATGTTGATCCAGCGCTGTGCTCCATGATTTACCATGCCCATCCCAAGCGTAATAATCAGAAGGATAAGAATGGCTCCCCATAGAATCCCCAGGAAGGACCTGAGCCAGGTATGGTAATCAGTTTTTGCAGCAAAGAGGGCTCCGACGGTGCCCACAGCAATGTAGATGGCTTGACGTACGGCATAATAACTTGGGCTGTAGCCTGATTTAAGTGCTGAAACCGAAGAGGCAGAGTACACCATAACAAGACCGAGGGCACACATTGCAATAACAGCAACAATGAGCGTCAGTCGTGGTGCCATAAAGCGCGCAGGAACAGATGTCAGTGACATCGCAGAGGACTGAGAAACCCGCTGATGTGAGCCACCTTGAGAGGCAAGAGGTCTCGAGCTCGCTTGAGACGTCTGGCGCTTCGAGCTGGCTTGAGAAGCCCGACGATTCGAGCTTTGCTGACGTGTTGCTGCGCGAGCCACAGCTATTCACATCCTCGCTGTTCGCCTCGTGCGCCTTGCTCTGTTTGCTGAGCATTGGGTGCGCCTTGTTCGGCTTGCTGCTTCTGTGCATTGGCTGCTTCTTGATTTCTGTAGTCCAACACAAGCTGCTTAAAGTAATTGCCGCGCTCTTCGAAGCCAGAAAACTCATCAAACGAAGCGCAGGCAGGAGACAGCAAAATAACGGAGTTGGGCGGAGCAGCCGAGCAGGCAAACGAAAAGGCATCATCGAAGTATTCGGCATTTAACAGGCGAATGGAAGCGCCGCTTTCGGTTCGCTCTTCCTCTAAGGCAGCAAGAAGGCGTCCTCGCGCCGCTCCATAACAAACAGCCACACAGCACTTCTCGCACACCTCTTGGGCAAGTGCCGTGAGATCGGTCATCTTATCGCTTCCGCCAAGCATCATAACGATACTTTTTGGCTTAAATGCAGAGAGCGCCTGACGTGCAGCATCTACATTGGTTGCCTTAGAGTCGTTCACAAAACGAAGCGTACCTACTACTCCAAGATCCTCGATGCGATGCTCAAGCCCAGAAAAGGACAGGAGTGTTTCGCGGACGCAATCAAGGCTTGCACCCAGCTCAAGTGCAGCAACACTGCTTACCAAGGCATTTTCAATGTTGTGAGTTCCTCGTATGTGAAGATCGGTTGCCTTGCATATCTCGTAGGTGCTGCCTTTAAGCTGAACCTTAAGTACACCGTTGTCACAATATGCCCATTCATCAGCTTCAGGCTGAGCCTTACAAGACACGTAACATACGCGCAGCCCACGTTCCTCTGCCCGCTGAGCAATATCTAAACACCATGAATCATCCTGAGAAATAATGGCAAGGTCATCTGCGGTCATGTTCATAAAAACGCGCTCTTTAGCAGCAGCATACTTCTCTAAGCTGGTGTGCCAACGTACATGGTCATCGGTAATGTTGAGAAGCGCTGCGACGCGTGGATGCAAGTGCTCACTTGTTGCGAGCTGATAGCTGGATAGCTCGGCAACAAACCAAGACTCAGGGGAGCGCTGTGATAGTTGAGCGGTGGCAGGTGTTCCAATATTTCCCACTTCTTGCGCTGGGATGCCTGCATCAACGAGCATCTTCTTCGTAAGCGTTGTCGTTGTGGTTTTACCATTAGTGCCCGTAATCACGAGCCACTTCTCAGGTGAGAGGCGCCATGCAAACTCTGCCTCACCGATGAGCTCCTTGCACACCATCTGCGCATACCTAAAGATAGGCGTATGAGGGGCTATCCCAGGAGAAATAATTCCTAAATCATAGCTTGTGTGGGTGCTGGTATCCGTGGATGCACTATTCGAACTGTCTGCGGGTGCACCAAGGGCTTCCAAAGATGCAGCGTTAGAAGTATCTGCGAGCGCGCTGTCAAAGTCGTAAGAGCTCACAACTTCACAACCCGCCTCACACAAGAAGCTTTTCACATCTTCATTTATTGGACTGTCCCCCAGAAAGCAGGTAATAGAGCTCACCTGTGTCTTGGGTAAGGATGCGCAGTAGTGCACAACAGCCTCGCCGGAGCTCCCCATCCCAAAAATGGCAATATTGCCCAGTTGAGCAGAACCTGTTGTCGCGTTTTGAATATGACTATGTGTCACCTACGATCACCCCAGATGGAAAAAGAGAACAAAGCCAAGGGTTGCGAATGCGGCTGCGATAATCCAGAAGCGAATAACAACCTTAGTTTCACTCCACCCAAGTTTTTCAAAGTGATGGTGGAAAGGTGCCATCAAAAATACGCGCCTGCCGAAGAATTTACGGCTCACAACCTGAATGATGACAGACAGTGCCTCACATACAAATATGCCGCCCATCACCAGTGATACAACTTCTGTCTTCGTGAGAATAGCAAGTGATGCAAAGGCGCTACCTAAAGCAAGAGAGCCGGTATCACCCATAAATATCGAGGCTGGGTAGCAGTTAAACCATAAAAATCCAGTACAGGCACCTGCACAAGCTCCCGCGAAGATAGCGAGCTGTAAATCATCACGCCGGTAGGCAACCATGGCCATAAAGAGCATCACGACAAGTGTTGTTCCTCCAGCCAGCCCGTCAAGACCATCGGTAAGGTTGACAGCATTTGAAAGCCCTGCGAAGAGCAAAAAGCAGAAAATGATGTAAAGCCAAGGGATGCTCCAGGAGATACCCAGTGCATCAAAGCTGAATGCTCCTATTGAAAGATCGATAGTGATACTGCCTGGCAAACTTACACAGGCTTCTATCCCACATATATTGACGGCGAATATGGTAAAGCCCACAGAAATAAGAACGAGCCCTCCCATTTTTTGTGGCGGCGTAAGCCCTAATGAGCGTTTATGAGCAACGGACTCGATGTCATCCAATAAGCCAAGCACGGTTGTACAAAGTACGGCAGCCAAGCAAAGCACTAACTTTGCTGAAAGATTGCCTACGAGCACCACGCTTATGACAATGCCCGCAATGATGATGACGCCACCCATTGTTGGCGTACCCTGTTTAACGAGATGACCCTCAGGGCCATCGACCCGAACTTGCTGGCCAATGCCTCCTCGACGCATGAATCTAATAAAGAACGGCGTAAGTGCGAGCACCACAATGCATGCAATAACCAGTGCAAGGAAAATTGTATAGGTAGGGTAGCGAGGATTTCCCAGCATTAACCAAGCACCCCTTTCACAAAGCTATCTAACGCAGCGGCGCGCGATGCCTTAACGAGCACCACATCTTCTTGGGCAAATATCGGACACATAATCTTAAGCGCGGTGGCTACATCTGGAAATATCTCGATAGCATCTGGTGACATCCCCATCGTTGTTGCCCCTTCAACTATTGCAGCAGCCAAATGTGAGCCAATAACTACCAACATATCGATGTCTTTCGCAGCAACATAGCTTCCAACGAGCTCGTGATAGTGCTCTGCCCTATCACCAAGCTCACCAATCTCTCCAAGCACTGCAATACGACGACCACTGCATTGCATAGAGCACAAAACGTCAATGGCTCCTGCAACAGATGCAGGACTCGCGTTATAGCTATCATCCAACACACAAGGCTTTCCAGGTTTTCGATACACCTCAAGGCGCATACCTGCTGGGCGCACCTGCTCAATGGCGCGGATAGCTGCCCCTCGGTCGCATTGCAAGTAATCAGCAACTGCAAGCGCAAAGAGGGCATCGGGCACCACATGCGCACCTGGATGAGTGAGGGCGACGGGATATTCGCTTGGCACCGCAGCCGCGGAACTAGGCTCAAAGCACAGGACAAACTGTGCACAACCATCGTTGTTTGTTTTGATGTCCCGCGCAGATACCGTATTTGTTGCAGCGCAGCCGGCAAAGCTTACCGTAACACCTTGCTGCTTGCAAAACTCATTCACTATGAGCTCGCGGAAATCTTCTTCTGCACGCATGAAAAGGTGCTTAGCTCCATCGGGCATCGTTGGATGGGCAGATATTCCTGCGAGTATTTCTGCCTTTGCACGCGCCAATGCTTCGCGTGAACCAAAATTTCCAATATGGGACGTACCAATATTGGTGATAAGCGCAATATTGGGGCGCACGCAAAGCGATTGGCGCTGGAGCTCCCCGGGGTGGTTCATCCCCATCTCCAAAACAACTACTTGGTCGTCATCTGTTGCGCCAAGCAAGGTAAGGGGCACCCCAATGACCGAATTGAGATTGGCGTAGGTCGCATGAACGCGATACTTCGTGCTTAAGGTAGCAGCAAGCATCTCTTTGGTAGTAGTTTTGCCAACCGATC
>CAYWNN010000004.1:0-16319 GCA_964459685.1 uncultured Coriobacteriaceae bacterium | reverse complement strand
GGTCATCAACGGAGCCAATGACATAGGAGCCAGGGGCATGTGCCGATGTGGCATCTACTTCGGGATGGCCAGCCTCCCCCACTACCAATACTTGGTAGCCTTCATTGGCAAGACGCTGAGCAGCAATGTGTGCCTTAGTAACATAGGGACAGGTTGCGTCAATGACATTAAGACCACGAGCCAAAGCATCCTCTATAACTTCGGGGCGCACCCCATGCGTGCGCAATACCAGGGTTCCTTCACCAGAGGTCGGAACAGTATCGGTTGCATGAATACCACGAGCTTCAAGCTCAGCCACAACCTGAGGATTATGGATGAGCGGTCCTAGCGTATGTACCGGCTGCTCTATATTCTGCGTTGCATCTTGAACAATATCGAGTGCACGCTGTACACCGTAGCAAGCTCCAGCGTGCTCAGCTATTTCTATGTGGGGCATATAAGCTCCTACATTACTCCAGGGTGTTCTTTACGTAGTTCATCGCGCAAACTATAGACCTCTTGCATGGCACGCTCTTCTACCTCACGCATCAATTTTTTGCGATCCTTGCCCTTGATGTGCGAAGTTGTTATGGGGCGTCCCACCTTTATCCATACCTTGCCAGGGCGTGGAATATGTTTGTGACGCGGGGTGATATCGCGAGCCCCTACGATAGCAGTAGGAATAATGTCAGCACCTGCCATTTGAGCAATCATGGCAAAACCACCATGGATAACAACGGGCTCGTCGTCTGATTTAATACGTGTGCCTTCAGGGAAAATGAGTATGGACTCGCCGCGTTCCAGTGCTGCTTTAGCCGATCGCAAGGCGCGCATATCAACGGAGTCTCTCTTTATGGAAAAACCGCCAAAGCGCGTAATACACCACCCAAGAACAAAGGTATCGTCGAATTCAGATTTATATACAGGGCGGATACGGTGACCTCTCTTAATGGCGGCAATGGGAGGCAAGAGTGGGTCGAGCATGGATACGTGGTTCATGATAATAACCGCCCCACGACCATTGCTGGTTTTATAGAGCCGCTCCTCGTCCTCAATCTCCCAGTGCCACATGAGCTTGGACCACGCATTAGCAACAATGGCTACGATGCGATAAAAGATACGAACGGGCAATGAATATTCCGCCATGCAGTGTGAGAAATAGTCGTCTTGAGAATTTCCCCAGAGCGGTAATAGATTCTCACGGGGCAAATCAGCATAGCTGGGAACAGTTTTGAAAGATTGCATGCGAGCTTGCTCGATGAGTTGTTCGATTTGCTGACATACCTCCTCAATGCTCAAGTGAGAGCTGTCGATATGATGGGCATCTTCAGCAGGACACAGAGGAGATACCTTGCGTGCGGAATCTTGCGCATCGCGCTCCTGAATTTCAGCAAGCACCTGTTCTTCCTCGGCGGATAACAGCTCCTTGGCATCTTGAGTGGCATCTGGGTTCAAGTTGGCTTGCCCTGCTTGCCCAGCGCTTTCAGCGCGCTGAAGAACGCGTCTGTGGGCACGAGCGCGGGCATCTGCACTCAAAAATATCTTTACTTGAGCATCGGGGAATACAACCGTTCCGATGTCACGTCCTTCTGCTATAACATCGCTGTTGCGCGCAAGCATACGCTGAAGGGCAACCATTGCCTCACGGACCGCAGGATAGGCAGCCACAACTGAGACTGCCCTATCAATTTGAGGGCTTCTAATTTCTGTGGATACATCTTCACCATTGAGCATGGTGACAAGAGCACCCTCTTTGCTTGCAAAGGAGATCTCAACACTGTGAGCCAGCGCTCCTATGCGTTCTTCATCTGCAATATCGATACCGTTTCGTAGTGCCGCAAGCGTGAGTGCACGATACATAGCACCCGTATCAAGATAGGTAAAGTGAAGCCGCTGAGCGATTATTTTGGCTACTGTTGACTTACCCGAACCTGCTGGCCCATCGATGGCTACTTCCACCTTGACCCCTCGCCTTTCTGAATGATATGAAGCAGCGCCGTGCGCTCCTGAGATGTTATTGTTCGCCATGAACCGCATCTAAGTGTACCAAGCTTGAGAGGTCCAAAGCTGTCACGATGAAGTTGGATAACGTCGTAGCCAATGGCAGAAAGCATACGTTTCACCTGGTGTTTTCTACCCTCTCGAAGCGTTATGCCAACAACGGAACAACCCCGTGGAATCTCGATTCTTGTGTTTGTAGAACTGTGAGCTGCCATACCGCAATCATGAATTTCATCACGTGAATCACAGGCTACAACAGCAGCAATGTCTTTTATATCGTGAAGCACTTCACAGGGAGCGGGCTGACAAGGCCCGTCGTCAAGCGTGATACCTTGGCGAAGAGCTTCCAAGTCGCTCTCTTGAACAAGCCCGTGCACCAGCGCTATATAGTGCTTTTCGATGTGATGAGAGGGATGAAGGAGATGCTGTCCTGCGTCTCCATCAGTGGTAAATAAGAGGAGCCCGGTGGTATCGTAGTCGAGCCTACCCACGGGGAACAGTCCTGGCTCACCAACATCAGCAATGAGTTCAGCCACGCAGGGTCGCCCATAGGGATCATGCATGGTGGTGAGATATCCCGCTGGTTTATGAAGCACAATGTAGGCTGCCTCGTGCGAGAGAGACACCGGCTTGCCATCGACCAAGACGACATCATGCACAGGATCTACCTTGCTCCCTAGCTCGCGAACAACTACACCGTTTACCTGCACACGCCCAGCTGTCATAAGTGCTTCAGAGCCGCGCCTGCTTGCGATACCGGCACGGGCAAGAAAGCGTTGTAGGCGCATGGGGACTAAGCGTCCGTCAGCGTCTAAACTCACGCCTCATCACCGTTCATCTCTACCTCAGCGCGTCCTGCAAGACGCTCGCGAATGAGTTGACGTGCTTTTTCATCGGGGGCAAACTGCTCAAGCTCCGGCAGCTCTGAAAGACTCTTTAAGCCAAAGTGCTCGAGGAAACTCTTGGTTGTTCCATACAGTATGGTTTGGTTGCGTTCTCCCTCGCGCCCTACCTCACGCACAAGCCCTTTATCGATAAGGTTGGCAAGCACACCCTCTGAATTTACGCCACGAATAGCGCGAATGCCCTCACGAGATACCGGCTGATGATACGCAATCACCGATAGGGTTTCGAGTGCTGCTTGTGAGAGGCGACGGGTATCCCAGGACACAACGTAGGCAGCTACCTCGTCATGGTAGGCAGGATGGGTATAAAGACGCCAACCCCCTGCTGTCTCCCGGAGTTGAAAGCCGCGTTCTGCCTCCTGATATTCAACCGCAAGCTCTGCGAGCGCTTCTGAAACGTCGCCAGGCGAAACGTCGAGTACACGGGCAAGATCGGTGGCAGGAACAGCATCAGTTGATACGAGAAGCATAGCCTCAAGCATCCCTTTTAACGAATGGCTAGATAGATGCTCCAAGTCATTCATATTATTCTCCGTACTCTTCTAAATCTGCTAAGTCTGATGTCAATGGAGACGAGGCTTGCTCAGGCGCTACTTCTTCTCCAACATAGCTCAGCTCAATATCTGCAAAGTTATCTTCTTGATAGGTTTTGACAATTCCTCGCTTATAAAGCTCAAGAACAGCTAAGAAGGTAACAACAACGTCTTGCGGAGTTTTGCTTGTACCAACAAGCTCACTAAACTTCGTTGTACGTGCATTTTTAATTGAGCGCATAACTGATTCAACAGCCATGCGAACCGGAATACGCTTAGGCGCGATGTGGCTTGCCTCTAAGAGAAACTCTTGACGACGACTGGTAAGGTCAGCACAGATAACCCCTAGGCTTCGCAGCGTGATACCCTGGAGAAAATCGGGCATAAGTCCCAAGAACTCCGGATCGGGACCGCAGCTTCGAGAAAACATACGCGCTTCTGCATTGGCACGACTATAGAGCCAATTGCTTACATTTCTAAATTGACGATATCTAATGAGGCGCTCGATGAGCACATCACGTGCCTCATGAGGATCAAGCGCTGCGAGCTCATCGTCTGCGTCGAAGGAGATGTCCTCCTGTGAGTCAGAAACCAGGTGTTTTGCCTTGATATCAAGCAGTGTTGCCGCAACGAGTATGAAGTCGCTCGTAACTTCAAGATCCATCTCCTGCATACGTTCGAGTTCTTCGAGAAATTGGTCGGCAATTTCTGCGATGGAAATAGCGGCGATATCGAGCTTCTGCCGCGACACCAGGGAGAGCAAAAGGTCGAAGGGACCTGAATAAATCTTTGTAGTGACGTGGTGCGCCATAGTTATGCACCGAGCATCCACTGGAAGATGGGCCATGCAGTGTGATTGAAATACCAGCTTATGATGTCAATGCCAAAGAGGCGTGGGACAAGCCAAAGCATAACGAGAAGGACGGGCAGCGCATATTGTTGGAGTCGATAGTATTTTGTGCGCAGTCTATCCGGCAAAAAGAAGGCGACGATTTTCGAGCCATCGAGCGGTGGAAAAGGAAATAGGTTAAAGAAGCACAGCGACAAATTGACATTGATAAAAAGAAAGAGCCCTTGGAAAAATATCAGTGCTGAAGAATCTGCCACAAGATACAGCCAAGGATAGGTGGCACGAAATATGCCGGCTGCTATAGCGGCAAGCAAAAAGTTAGCAAGCGGACCTGCAAGTGCGACGAGTGGTTCTCCTACACGACGATTTTTAAGGCGTGATGGGTTGTACGGCACAGGATTGGCATATGCAATAAAGCTTCCACCCAACACCATCGTTATGAGCGGCAGAATAACAGAGCCAAACATGTCGATGTGACGCATGGGATTAAGAGAGAGTCTTCCTCGCTCCTTGGCAGTGCTGTCGCCGAGTGCATAGGCGGCGAGTGCGTGGGCGAATTCGTGGGTAGAGGAAGAAATAACAACAAAGACAAGGGTTGTTAGCGCATAGATAAGATATGAGAGAGAAAGCATGCATACCTCCCTCTCGCGGCTCATAAGCAGCGAGAATATCGTGTGAAAGCAATTTGGTGGTCACGGCACTGCCACCTCGTGAAAGAATACTAACACTCGAGTATGTAGCAGATAAGCAGTGACAAAAAAGCGATACTAGCCTTCCTCTAGTTTTTCAGAAAGCTCAATCCATTCAGCCTCGAGCTCAGGAATACGCTGAGAGAGCTTGTTGTATTCCTGAAGTGCCTTATCAAATTCGGCTTGGTTGTTATACAGCTCTTGTGAAGCCATAGCTTTGAGTAGCTCTTCATAGCGCGCCTGCATAGGCTCAAGTTCAGCCTCTAGCTCACGGAGGCGTTTCCGCTCAGCACGAGTTTTTGCATTGCGTGCATTACGTTCTTCAGCCTCTTGACGTCTCTGCTCTCGCGTTTTGGTGTTGCGACCTTTAGAGGAGCTTGTATGGCTTACATCATGAGAGCCCAACGTGTCCTCACGCGCCTTCTGAGCAGCTGCTAAAGGGATATTTCGAGCTGTGCTCGCGGGGTCCTCAGTATCCTGTGCAATGGAGGGAATAAGTTCTGCGCGTTTGAAAAGGTAATACTCATAGTCACCATCAAAGAAGGTGAGCCTTCCGTTGCGAATGTCTATGACCTTGTTACAAACATTGCGCACGAGATCTTCATCATGGCTAATGAGCACAATGGTGCCGGGGAAATCTTGCAAGGCAGTTTGAAGTATGTCTATTGAATTCATATCTAGGTGGTTTGTTGGCTCGTCAAGACAGAGCAAGGGATCGGGCGCGACCATCATTTTTGCAAGCGCCAGTCGAGCTTTTTCTCCACCAGACAGAACGGATACCGGCTTGTCTACGTCATCGCCTTGAAAGAGAAAGGCTCCCAGCAGACGACGCTCATCTGAGGATGTCCATCCCACTGAGACACGTTGCAGTTCTTGAAGTGCCGTGTTGCTGGATTGCATATTCTCAAGTTGATGTTGCGCATAGTAGGAAAACGAGACATTAAGCCCGAGCTCAACGGAGCCTTGTGCTGGTGCTAAGTTTCCAACTATCAGCTTCATAAGCGTAGATTTACCAGCTCCGTTGGGACCTACGAGTGCCACACGATCGCCTCGATAGAGCTTGAAGTCCACATCGCTATATACAACGCGAGAGCCATAAGCAGCGCTTACCTTGTTAAGGTGCACCACCATGTCTCCTGTTCGTGGTGGCTTTGGAAAGTGAAAATGCACTTGTTTAGCTTGCTCTGGCAACATGACAAGTTCGGAGCGTATCTGTTCAATGCGATGAATGCGTTCCTGGACTTGTTTGGCTTTTCTGGCTTTGTAGCGAAATCTGTCTACGAAGCTTTGCATATGAGCAATATCTCGCTCTTGTGCAGCGCGCTTTGCACGCAGCTGTTCTAGGTTGCTTTCACGAAGCTTGAGATAGTCCGAATAATTGCCCGTATAGGTGGTCAAAGATCGGTTCTCAAGAGCTGCAACATGGCTTACGCAGGCATTGATAAAGGCTCTGTCATGGCTTACCAACAACACAGCGCCATCGTAGCTCGATAAAAATGATTCAAGCCAATGTACGCTCTCCAAATCGAGGTGGTTCGTAGGCTCATCCAGCAAGAGCAGGTCGGGATGGCGCAACAAGAGCTTGGCAAGTGCAATGCGCGTTTGCCAGCCTCCGGAAAAATCTTTAGCGGGTTTTAGCATGTCTTTTGCTGAAAAACCAAGACCACCAAGAATTTGGCGTGCCCTGCTCTCGAGCTCATAGCCTCCCAGGCGCTCAAAGCGTTCTTGACACCTCCCATACGTTTCAAGCACATCCTCTTGAGTGTCGTTTGATGTAAGGTTCGCAATCTGTGCTTCGAGTTCTGAGATGCGTTTGGCTAAGGAGCGTATTTCTGTTGCCGAAGCCATAACTTCTTCGAGGGCACTGTTTGTTCCCAAGGTCCCAGATTCCTGCTCAAGATATCCAATATTTGTATCTTTGGCGAAGCTCACTGAGCCCTCATCGGGAGTTTCAAGACCCATGATTATACGGAGCAGCGTTGTTTTTCCTGCGCCGTTAGGACCAACCAAGGCCCAGCGCTCTCTTGCGTTAATTTGCAGGGTCGCGCCGGTATAAAGGCTTTGTCCGCCAAATGATTTCGCAATATTTTGGGCAAGAACAATCACGGGTAACCTCCCTTCAGGGACAAACGACTTTCTTGAAAGTGTAGGTATTTACACCTTCGCATCCGCTGTGTTTTGCTAGAATGACCATCGCGGGCGATTGGCTCAGGGGTAGAGCACATCCTTCACACGGATGGGGTCGCTGGTTCGAATCCAGCATCGCCCACCATGAATGCACAGGCTGAAAGACTAATCTTTCAGCCTTTTTTCGTAGGTATGCAAGCACAACAAAAATTAGCTCTGGTAGGTCTTATTCAGCTTGTTTGTGTAGTATAGCCCGATACATGCAAGACCAGCGACAAGCACACCAAGGTAGTTGGCAGGATTGTTAAAGCCAGAAGTCAAACAGAAGTACACAGAAAAGCAAAGACCAGCTACAGCAGCTTCACCGCAGGCATGCTTAAAGTTCTGTAATCCCTTACGAGGAGAGTTTGCAGTACGTATTCCTAGATAGCCAGTAACGAGGGATACGATAGATAGTATGCAGGCAAGAATAATGTAGAACTTGGATGCACTGTTTTGCCCTAATACGCTCAGCACAATCTCTGCAACAAGCGCAGCTATGCCGAGAGCCATCATGCATAAGCTGATGATCTTAAGTATTTTGCGATCGGAAGACATACTTACACTCCTATAGCATCAACGAACCAGCTGGTAATCGAAATGGGATGTGTGATGGGCGTACCAACTATAACAGACCACACACCAGCATCTATAGCTGTGCGTCCTTCAATAAAAAACCCTCTCGCAAGAGAGGGTCGAAATTTCATGGTGGAGATAAGGGGGATCGAACCCCTGACCTCATGACTGCCAGTCATGCGCTCTCCCAGCTGAGCTATATCCCCATATTGAACGCGCAACACTATAACGAAACAAAGCAGACGCGTCAACATACATTTGGTGGGCCCAGCAGGATTCGAACCTGCGACCGAGGGATTATGAGTCCCCTGCGCTAACCACTGCGCCATGGGCCCGACACACACCTAGTGATAAATACCTCAAGTAGTGTAGCAGACACTACAGCTGTGTGTAAGCAGCAAACTATTGCCTTTGTTTAAGCTCATGAATCATCGCTATCAATTCCTGCGCGACGCAACTTAACTCAAGCTCTTTTTTTTCGCCGGTAGCTCGAATCTTTAACTCGCACATACCAGCACTAATGGAACGCTTGCCGCAGATTATCTGGAATGGGAAGCCCCACAAATCGTTGTCAGCAAATTTAACGCCTACACGCTCATCACGATCGTCTAACACAACCTCGATGCCAGCTTGAGCAAGTTCAGTCGCAATGGTATCTGCAGCAGAAAGCACGTCATCATCGTTTGCGCTTAAGGGGATAACGCTCACCTCAAAAGGTGCTACCGGAAGCGGGAAACAAATGCCATATTCATCATGGCATTGCTCTACAACTGCTGCCAGCGTACGAGACACACCAATCCCATAGCTACCCATTAAAAATGGACGCTCAGATCCAGATTCATCCATAAAGGTCGCATGCATGGGAGATGAATACTTATCATCAAATAAGAATACTTGGCCCACTTCGATGCCCCGAGCTGCGTGAACTGGCTTTCCGCATTCAGGACAGAGGTCTCCTTTGCGTGCATGAGCAACATCAACCCAACGATCAATGCTGAAATCGCGACCAGGCATAACAGAAGTGAAGTGTGCATCCTCTTCATTGGCACCAACGAGCCAATACTGGGAGTTTTCAAGTGATATATCGGCGGCGATACGAATATTATCTGGCAGATTAACTGGTCCCATATAACCTTTGATGAGGCCAAAGTCTTTCAGCTCTTCATCTGTCATCATGTGGTAACTACCAAAGGCATGCTCAGCCTTAACATCATTGATTTCATGGTCTCCTGGCACAAAGCACAGCCACGGCATGTTGTCACCGTCGATAAGCGCAAAGGCCTTGCGCGTTGCACACTCATCAACAGACAAGAACTCAGCAACTTGAGCAATGCTTTGAGCATTGGGAGTATCAATGCGTGTCATGTCGCCAGCAGGGGCATCTTCTGTATGTATGGAGCAGGTAGCAGCTTCGGTATCTGCCGCCCATCCGCAGTCGCACCACACCAGCTCTGCTTCTCCAGCATCAGCAAGCGCCATAAACTCAACCGAGGCATCGCCTCCAATTTGGCCTGTATCAGCTACAACAGGAAGCGTGCGAATAGCAAGACGGTCAAAGATTCTTTGATACGCCGCTTTTTGGTCTTCATAGCACTGACGAGAGGAGGCTTCGTCAGCTGCGAAAGAGTAGGCATCCTTCATGATGAATTCACGCGAACGCATCAAACCAAAGCGCGGACGCCTTTCATCGCGGAATTTATCCTGAATTTGATAGAGAACAACGGGCAGCTGACGATAGCTACGCAATTCATTACGCACTAAATCGGTAAAGGTTTCCTCGTGAGTTGGTCCGAGAGCAAATTGATGCTCATGGCGGTCATCAAGGCGCATAAGCTCCGGTCCATACACGTCCCAGCGGCCCGACTCCTCCCACAGCTCAGCAGGTGTGGCAATGGGAACCAGCATCTCCTGTGCATCGATGGCGTCCATCTCTTCACGAATAACAGCGTTTATCTTTTGGATTGAACGCCAAGCAAGGGGCAAATAGGAGTACAGCCCCTGCGCCGTACGCCGAATCATTCCAGCCCGAAGTAATAAACGGTGGCTCGGAAGTTCTGCTTCAGTTGGCTCTTCCTTAAGCGTTGGAGCATAGATCTTACTCATTCGGTGATAGCGCGCCATAATACCTCCTGCGCATCCAAGAGTTCCTAAAATCTATCGTGTATCTCTTGAATTAAGGTTGGAACAATATCCTTTTCAGCAACGGTACAGATAATTTCTCCACGTACAAAAATTGCGCCACGTCCCTTGCCGCAGGCAACACCAATATCTGCGGCAGCAGCCTCTCCAGGACCATTCACCACACAGCCCATAACGGCAACGGTTATAGGTTTGGTAATAGTTTGAAGAGCATCTTCAACCTCGTGTGCAATGGATATTAAGTCTACCTCTGTTCTGCCACAGGTAGGGCAACTTATAAGCTCGGGATGCAGGCGCCTGAGACCTAAGGCAGCAAGAATTTCAAAGCCCACGCGAATTTCTTCAACGGGATCGGCAGTAAGTGATACGCGGATGGTATCCCCTATCCCTTCATGAAGAAGAACGCCTAAACCTACCGAGCTCTTAATAGTTCCCTGAAATGCCGTTCCCGCCTCTGTTATGCCGAGATGTAAGGGTATGTGCGGAAGTTTACGAGACAAGAGGCGGTAGCTATCAATGGTGGTGGCAACATCATGGGCCTTCGCTGAAAGCGCAACATTGCAAAAGCCTCGATCTGAGAAATGTTCAACAAAGATTTCTGCAGAGCGCACGAGTTTTTCAGCAAGAGACAAGGATGTATCTTCTGCAATCTTGGAATCAAGAGAACCGGCATTAACGCCAATACGAATAGGAATGCCAGCTGCCCCTGCTTCATCAATGATGGCATCTACCCTATCCCACGAACCAATATTTCCTGGATTGATACGAAGCGCAGAGCAGCCACGATCAATCGCAGCAAGAGCAAGCCTATGGTCAAAGTGAATATCGGCTATTACTGGGATCGGAGAGCTTTTGCATATAGCCTCAAAGCCCGTGAGGACTTCCCTATGAGGTACGGCACAGCGAATGAGCTCGCATCCCGCATCATGAAGCCTTCCAATTTGTTCAAGCGTAGCGACATGGTCTGAGGTATCGGTGTTTGTCATAGACTGCACACGAATAGGTGCGCCGCCTCCAACGCTAAGCCCCCCAACATAGAGTTGCTTTGTTTGCTCGCAAGGACGTTGAGCTGATACTGCGATATTTGTCACTGCTCTTCTCCTGCTTCTAGGTGAGAACATATCGGATGATGTCAGCACGCAACACCCAAACAAAAATTACGAGAAAGAAGAGCATACCAGCAATGCTGAGACCATTTGCAATACCTTGCGACACGGGCTTTTTGCGAATAACTTCGATAACTTCAAGAAAAAGTTTGCCTCCGTCGAGTGGAGGTATAGGAAGCAAATTCATAAACGCAAGCGACATTGATATCGAAGCAATAATGTTGAGGAATTCAGAGGCACCTGCAGCTGCAGCCTGTTGGCTCATATAGGCAATACCCACGATTGATGTTGATTGGTTAAGAACCTCAACAGTATGACTTGGTATAAAGAGCTGAACAATAAAGCTTACTAGCTGGACAATATAGGATCCTGTTACCAACAAGGAATCGAGTATGCTAAAGCGGTAGGTCGTGGTTCCCTGAACAATACCAAGCTGTGTATCAGACGAACTGGGGCTTATCAGAGCACTCATCTCGGTGCCATTACGCTCCCAGACAATCTCAAATGAATCAGTGCCTTCAAGCAGTTCAGACAAGACAGTACGTATGTCGTCCCAGCTTGCTATAGCTTCACCGTCTATCTCGGTAATGATATCGCCCGAGAGAAGCCCTGCTTCTTCAGCGAGAGAATCAACTTGAACCTCCCCTATCATGGGCTTGCTATTGGGTATGTCTATGCCTATAACTGACAGAACCACAATGATGGCAAGCACGCCACAACATATATTTGTGAGGGGTCCTGCAACAAGTATTGCGGCGCGACGCCAAAAACCACAGCCAAGATAGGTGTGAGAGCGCTCTTCTTGCAGGTAGGCCTCGGGATCATCAATCGTTAAGGGAGCTCCTGCACAGGTGCCACCGTCTTCGTTGACGCAGCTTCCCTTGTCGTAGATAGTGAGTCCATGTGCATCGCGCGCAACCGTGCGATATGTGACATCAGATATATCTTCGACCTGAGCACGAGATGTTTGAGTGCTGAGCTGCTCGATAGATGCCCAGTCCTCAAGGGATTCGAGAAGGCGCAGTACTTCATCGAGGTCGTCACAGCCAATATCGTGGGCAACGGTGGCAACAGTCGCAGTGCCTCTCCGGCTAACTGACGCTAAAACATCTGCAAGACGCGGATCTTGCTCGCATGACATTCCACAGATGCGCGTATAACCGCCAAGAAGCAGCGGTGTAACACCTATATGCGTGCCAGTTCGCTTCGATTGAAATGAGAGCCTATAGCGGCAAGGCATGCCCATAAAGAGTTCGGTGGCACGCACATGGAGAAAGCGGGCAGCGAGGTAATGACCGAGCTCGTGAGTAAAAACAGCAAATGAGATGACCAGTAAACCCCAAAATATTATTGAGAGAACATCCATGAATATGAGTCACCTCGTTAACACACAAGCTGTGGTACAGCTCAGATTATCCCCCAGATGCGCAACAGGGCGCGCGCAGCAAATCCAGCAAAAAGAATGGAATCTGAACGGTCAAGCATACCGCCATGTCCGGGCATGAGCTTTCCGGAGTCCTTAACACCTACGCCACGTTTAATACGAGATTCGAATAGGTCTCCAACAACGCCTGAAGCTCCAGAAATAATTGCACAGCTCAGCGCAATCTGCCAAGTGATATCACAAACTCCCAACACAGCAAGCACGAGCCATACAAAAACTGAGCCGAGCAATCCTCCAGCAAAACCTTCCCAGCTTTTATTTGGAGAGATGCGCGGGGACATCTTATGTCTTCCAAAGGCATTGCCAACAAAATAAGCAGCGGTATCGTTTGCCCAGGTAGAGGCAAATACGCCAAGACTCAGGATGAAGCCATCAGTACCTGCTACTGCATCACGAATAGCAACAATTGAAGCAAAGAGTACTCCGGTATATAGTGCGCCAAATACCGTAACTGAGACATCGAGCACGTTTGCACGCGGAGTAAAGATATACCAAAGTCCGAGCAGCATAATAAAACAAAAGATGACAATAACCATATATGAGCCGGGCAGCAGTGTTGCCATGGGAAATAAGGCTGAGCCGATTAAACCAAGCTGAATGTATGGCAAACGTCCTGCTTGCCGCATCATTTGAAAAAATTCCATACAGCACAAACACGACATAATGGCAACAATAACTGCCGTAGGGATTTCCCCAAACCATAAACAGGCAATAATAGCTGCAACATAGACAATGCCGCTCGCGCATCGCTTCAATAAATCCGGCTGTGTTGATGAAGGCTTTGTGCTGCGTGTATTGCTCATGCCTCAACCCTTCCATAACGCCTGTTGCGACCCTGGTATGCACGAATTGCTCGTAAAAGTTCCCAACGATCAAAGTCAGGCCACAGTGTTTCGCTCACATAGAACTCTGAATAGGCTATTTGCCACAGCAGATAATTTGATATACGAAGCTCTCCTGAGGTGCGTACCACTAAGTCTGGATCAGGTAGATCGGCACTATAGAGTTTCTGCGAGAGCAGCTCAGGGCTTATATTTTCCGGGCGAAGTAATCCGTCCTGCACCTCTTGTGCTAAGAGCTGTGCCGCACGAACAATCTCAGCACGACCCCCATAGTTAACAGCAAGGGCTAATGTCATGCCCGTATGATTGCGCGTGTGTTCCACCCCTTCATAAAAGGTGCTGCGTACCGTCTTTGGCAGGGCATCAATATCACCGAGAAACTGCAGGCGTACGTTCTCTTGGTCAAAAAGAGGCAGTTCATTTATAAGCGTTGAGGAAAATAGGCGCATGAGCAGCTCAACCTCAGCTCGAGGTCGATTCCAGTTTTCAGTAGAGAAGGCATACGCAGAGATACACTCAATACCTAAACGAACGCTTGCGGTAATGGTTTCGCGCAAGGAATCAATGCCTGCCTTATGCCCTTCCCCACGGTGTAAGCCACGCTTAGTAGCCCAGCGACCATTGCCATCCATAATGAAGGAAATATGGCGAGGTAAGCGAGTTGTATCTATGTCGGCAAGTGATATGTCTTGAGGTGGGCAACTAAAGTATTGCGCGCATATATCCGAATCTGATGACACCTATATCTCCATAATTTCGCTTGTTTTTGCCTTAAGCTTATCTTCAACCTGGCCTATATAGGAGTCGGTCAATTTCTGAATGTGAGCCTGCTCTTGGCGCTTATCGTCATCCGAAAGATCTTCGTCGCGATCAATTTTTCCATTAGCCTCACGACGTACATTGCGAATAGCAACACGAGATTCCTCTGCTAGAGCTCGACATTCCTTAACGAGCTCCTTGCGGCGCTCCTCGGTTGGAGCAGGAAATGGCAAACGTAGTGCTTGCCCGTCATTGGTAGGAGTTATGCCTAAGTCGGAGCTTGCAATTGCCCTCTCAATGGCATTAAGGATGGATTTGTCCCAAGGTTCAACTAAGAGCATATTTGCTTCAGGTACCTTAAGTGCTGCAAGCTGAGCAATGGGAGTGAGCTGTCCGTAGTATTCAACCTGGATACCATCGAGAATATGCGGATTTGCGCGCCCGGTGCGCACTTTGGTGAAATTATCATCTAGGGCGTGAAGGCACTTCTCCATCTTACTCTTTGCATTGTCGCTGTATTGGCTCATTGTCTAGTCCTCCTCGACAATAGTGGTGCCTACAGGCACACCTCGTAGCGCTTGTTCGAAGCCACCGGGATCAGAGATATTAAAGACAAGCATGGGCATATGGTTGTCCTGACACAAAGCAGTAGCCGTTGTATCCATTACCTTGAGGCCGCGAGTAAGAACCTCTCGATAAGTGATGGTGTCGTATTTCGTTGCATCTGCGTGCTTCATAGGGTCTTTATCGTATACACCACTTACCTTAGTAGCCTTCATGAGGCATTCGGCATTAATTTCGCAGGCTCTTAAGGCTGCTGCAGTATCAGTAGTAAAGTAAGGATTTCCTGTTCCTGCAGCAAATATAGTGATGCGACCTTTTTCAAGATGGCGCTCAGCTCTGCGACGAATGTAGGGTTCACATACCTCGTTCATCTCAATGGCACTCATTACGCGGGACTCAATACCGTTGCGCTCAAAGCAGTCTTGGAGTGCCAGTGAATTCATGATGGTGGCAAGCATGCCCATGTAATCGGCCTGTGCACGATCCATACCACGAGAGGCTCCAGCGAGACCACGGAAGATATTTCCGCCTCCAACGACGATGGCAATTTGCACGCCACCTTCCCACACGGGCTTAATCTCACGCGCAAGCTTTTCGAGCATCTTGACGTCAATGCCGTACTCGCGCTCCCCTAACAGTGCCTCTCCCGAGAGCTTGAGGAGCACTCGCTTATAGATGAAATTTGACAATGAAGCCACCTCGCAATGAAAACAAAGACTAGACCAAACCTAAGACAACACATACGAGCCTTGTATAGCCAAGGACACGCCACGTTCACATGAATGACTTAGTCATCTTTGGAAATTTTAGCAGAGCCGTAATCCTCGACATATTAAAAAGGCCGCTGACATATCAGCGGCCATGAAAGGCTATAACACAGACGGCATGCTCTTATTCTTCACCAAACATGAAGCGATCAAAGGCAACAATCTCAATAGTATCGTTGCATGCCTTGCTTACTTGTGCTGCAAGCTCCTTAACAGTGACGGAGCTATCCTTAACGAAGGGCTGCTCGCTCAAGATCATCTCCTTGAAGAACTTATCGAGGCGTCCTGTAGCAATTTTTTCCTGAATTGCTTCTGGCTTGCCAGACTCTGCTGCCTGCGCACGATAGATTTCCATCTCATGTTCAACCACATCAGCAGGGACATCTTCACGACGAGCGGCAATAGGATTCACCGCAGCAATATGCATGGCAATATCGTGGGCAAAGCTCGTGAACTCTTCATTTGTTGCGGTAGCTTCATTGTTAAAGCTAAATTCAGCAACAACACCAAGTTTGCCACCCAAGTGGATATAGCTAGAAAATGCACCATTCTCCAGGGTGCGACGGGAGAAGCGAGCAATCTTCATGTTCTCACCGATGGTATGAATCATATCGGTAAGAGCATCCTCAACGCTATGACCATCAAGCTCACAGGATTTTAGAGCTTCAACATCTGCCGGGTTCTGTGTGGCAACAACTTCTGCGAGCTGGGCTGCAAAACCGGTGAACTTAGGATTGCTTCCAACAAAGTCGGTCTCGCAGGTTAGCTCAAGAAGAGCGGCAACCTTTCCATTTTCAGAAACATATGCAGCAATAGTGCCCTCATTTGTCTCGCGACCAGCACGCTTGACTGCCTTAGCAACACCAATGGTACGAAGTACGTCAACAGCTTTCTCGAGGTCGCCATCTGCCTCAACTAGTGCCTTCTTGCACTCCATCATGGGCGCATCGGTCATTTCACGAAGCTGCTTTACCAAAGCTGCAGTTATCTGAGCCATTA
>CAYWNN010000003.1:0-19101 GCA_964459685.1 uncultured Coriobacteriaceae bacterium | reverse complement strand
GTGCAGCATAGATTGGATCGAGCGCGTGCTCGGCATCGATAAATGCCACAACGCCGCCGAGCGCCTGTGCCTCGGCAAGTATCTCGAGCGAGAGCGTTGTTTTGCCCGAGGATTCTGGCCCATAAATCTCAATGATACGGCCTCGAGGAACACCTCCGATGCCTAAGGCAACATCGAGTGCAACAGAGCCGGTTGGTATAGCCTCTACTTCTACGACGGCGTCTCCATCTCCAAAGCGCATGATTGCGCCTTGTCCAAACTTCTTTTCTATTTCGCTGGTGACACTTTGAAGTACAAGTTCACGCTCATCACCTGTTGTGCGCGGATGAATTATGCGAGGGTTTTTGGCAGTTTTGGCCATGTTTTCTCCGTTCTGGATTTGCTCTGTTGTCAGCTTATACGAACGGGCGTTCGTAGTCAATATATCCAGTACATACCTATCTCGTAATAATGTAGCTCGTACATTCTCTCGCAATTCTAACGCGCAGGAAACCGACATCTCACAAAGCAAGCGCTCTGCCTGCTATGAGCTAGGTCCCTGTTTGTGCAAGCTTGCAGATGCTAGCGAATCTCCACAATAGCTGCGCGCAACAAATCGATTGCAACAGAACAACAGGCATGACGTATCTCGTTGCGCGTACCTTCAAATATGCGCATAGTTGTATGGGTAGTCGCTGGAGTAGCCAGCCCAAACCATACCGTACCTACAGGCTTTCCAGGCTCTGCGCCACCAGGACCAGCAATACCGGTAACAGCAACGGCAATATCGCAGCTCAAAAGCTTACGAACTCCTTGAGCCATCTCATATGCGCATGCGCTGCTCACAACGCCATCTTGCTCAATAGTTGATGGGCTCACACCAAGCAAGTCTTTCTTTACCCTTGCTGCGTAGCTAATGACGCCACCTAGCATCACTTCTGATGACCCAGGAATGCTTGTTATGGTGGCTCCAATAAGCCCGCCTGTGATTGACTCGGCAGTGCCAAGCGTACATCCCGCAGCTCTTGCCTCGACAACTAAGGCTTGAGCTCTTTCGCTGAGCTCATGTGCACATGAGCTTGCAGCATCCTGCACGCTCCGGCTGACATCATCCTGCATGCTAGCCTCTCAGCAAGGAATCTTTTGATTTAACAACGTAGTCGATGCCAGACCATGCCGTAAGAATGACAGCAATATACATAAGAATAAGTGCAGCCCAAAAGGTACATGTGGCAAGGGCACCAGCTGGCAAGGCTAACCAAACCAAATAGCAGCAAATAGATACCATGGTGGCTGCTGTCTTGTACTTACCGAGGTTTGAAGCTGCAATAACAATGCCTCCCGCAGCTACCACCATCCTTACCCCAGAAACGATGAATTCGCGCGCGATGATAATGAATACCATCCACATGGGCACAAGACCGCATTCAAGCAGATAGAGCAAGGCGGTAATAACAACAAGCTTGTCGGCAATAGGGTCGAGAAACTTTCCAAACACCGTAATTTCGTTACGACTCCTCGCTAAATAGCCATCAAGCTTATCGGTAGCCGACAGAGCCATATAAAACAGCGCCACCAGCAAACTCGAAAGCGAAAGCTCAGTTCCGCCAGCAGAAGGAACGGCACATCCTGCGGCAATAATCCACAGGGGAATAAACAGCGCACGAATCATCGTAACGATATTTGCGGGTGTCCAAACGTTTTTATCTGTTTGAGAGGATTGTCGCTTCACTGCTTATCTCCCCTTGTATCATCGTCCACTATCTCACCAACAAGCTCATAACAAAAGGCATCTGTTATCCGGCAACGAACGATATCTCCCACAGCGGCTTCGCCCTCATCAATGTGAACGACGCCATCTGAGTCCGGTGCCTGAAACCAAGTATGCCCAATTAACTCAGGACCATCATCCGTTTCCTCTACGCCATCAATAATGACATCATACATCTCACCAACGTGTGCTGCAGTTGCAGCAAAACCACAGCGCTCAGCCGTATCTATTAAGCGCTGGGTACGCTCGAGCTTAACATCCTCAGGAATTTGCTCTTGCATGGCTGCTGCGCGCGTTCCTTCTTCAGCTGAATATGCAAACACCGAGCAATAGTCGAAAGCCTGCTCTTCGATGAATGAGGCAAGCTCTTCAGCCTCCCCATCAGTTTCTGAAGGAAAGCCTGCCATGGCAGTAGTGCGCAAACATATACCAGGAATTTCGCGCCTGAGACGGGCAAATAGCTCTCCCAAGGACTTAGTGGAGCCCTTTCGTCCCATGCGCTGTAATACGCGCTCGGAACAGTGCTGAATAGGAATGTCTATATAAGGTAAGACCTCAGGTGTATCTCGAATGGTGGCGATAAGCTCATCGGTCATGCCTTCTGGCTGTAAATACAACACACGAACCCACGCCTTATAGGGTTGAACTACGCGGGCAACATCTTTGATGAGCCGCGCAAGATTTTCTTGGGGCTGACCTGCCTGAGGCTCAAAATCGGAGCCCCACACACCCGTATCCTGACCAATGAGGATAATCTCCTTAACGCCCCCATCCATGAGCGCACGCACCTCAGCAAGTATCTCTTCTTTTTGCCGCGAATAATATCTGCCGCGAATGAGCGGGATGGCGCAAAAGGAGCACATACGATTGCAGCCTTCGGATATCTTTACGTAGGCAATCGATCGCTCAACGGTACGCAGTGCCTCTGAGTGCCCACTTGTATCCGTTGCGCTATCCGGCACAACGGAAGAAGTGACCTTCGCTGTGACAGATGCTGAGGCACCCGCCAGCACATCACGGACGACATCAACAATATTGTCCTCTTCATCATGGCGCACAAAACGAGTAACCTCGGGGAGTTCTTCTGAAAGCTCTTCGCCATATCGTGATGGCATGCACCCACACATAATCAGAGGAATTGAGCGCTGAGTTTCCTCTATCTCATCAATAAGATCGAGAGTGGTCTCTATTCCCTCTTGAGTAGCAGTTGATAAAAAGGAACAGGTATTTATAAGGACTGCGTCTGCGCTTGCAAGCTCGAATGCCTCGTGCATGCCTGCTCTTAGGAGCTGCGAGCGCATCCTATCGGTATCAACTTCATTTTTTGCGCAGCCAAGCGTAACAAACATTACGCCGGGATTATTCATATCTTCCAAAAGGTCCTCTCCTGTAGCTTATGCAGTATAAACAGTGCGAGTGTCAGTTATTACATACATACACTAGGACGGCACGATGGAAATAGTTCCCGTGCCAGATGTTGTACTGAACTGCACCCGTTCGCCATCCTGTGTAACGGTTATTTGACTTGTATTATTTGCTCGGATGGTAATCGACTCTGTTACCTCAAAACTCTGTTCCCACGGTCCGGTAAGTGTTTCGGCAACAATGTATTCTCCATCACAGTAAATCTCGAGCCAGCTAATTTGAGAATCGGCAAGGCTTACCACAACGGTGGTAGTACCCGTTGAGGTCTCTGTTGTATCTGTGCTGGTGTCGCTCGTGTCCGTCGTATCCGTAGTTGTATCGGCATCGGCATCTGTTGCATCCTCTTCATCCTCATCAGCATCTGAACTCGTTGAGTCTGAGCTCGTTACCTCTGTTACTGCAACAGTTGATGGATTTGCATATGACGACGCGCAAGAGCGCACCGAGAGGATGATAACAACAGTTAAAAGCACAACAAGAGCCAAAAGCACAACGAAAATAACTCGTCTTGAGTCGGAGAAAAAGTCTTGTATGAAGCCGAGCACACCAGCATTGCTCGTTCTTTGAGACGAAGCTCGGCGTTTGAGGTCGCGGCGCTCGCTGTCTCTATTTCCTCGTTGAAGATTGTTGGGACGCTCTGTTGAAGAAATGTTGCGTGAAGACCGCCTTCCCATCCTTGTTGACGCTGCCTCGTATGCTGTTGGTTGATTTTCGAGCACTAAATCGTCGCGATAATAGCTCGGCACGTCACGCGTATAGATGTCCTCATCCCGATAACGATCGACAGAAGCACCACCCGAGATGCGCGGAGCATAGGGACCCGTTTGTTGACGACGCTGCGACTGGTGCGCATATCCTGAACGGCTATCCTGTGCATCGCGCGGCAGGCGCGTCGTATACCGCCGAGGCTGACCAACACCCGTCATACGCGTGGTAGCATCGCTTGCCTGTGATGCTGATGTATAGCTACTCGAATACGAAGAAGTTCCTCGGTATATCCCACCCTGGTAGCTTGAGCGACTGTCCTCAATACTGCGCGTGTTTACCAGAGGTGATGAGCGATCGGCATACCACGAATCAGAACGCAGGCGCACCGATGAGGTGCTATCGAATGTATTCGTTTGAGAATCCTGGACAGCAGAGCTAAGGCTGTTAGCTTGGGCTTTGCGCTCAGAACGACTGCGTATGCCCTTCCTGCGCCCATAGCCCTGATCGGTGTTACGAGGCAGCGTATTCTGGTAGAGATCCTCTGTAAACTGGTCAACCACAGTCCGCGGATTTAAGCCTAAGTAGCGAGCATAGCTCGAAAGCATCCCTTGGGCATAACCCGATTTGGGAAGGTTTTGAAAGTCACCGTTTTCAAAGGCAACCAAAACCTGTTCTTTAATTTTGAGAACCTTTGCTGCTTGCGTAATAGTCAGGCCAAGCTCTTGACGACGAGCAAACAGCATCTCGCTAAAAGGCGGACGCGGCATTGACTATTACACCTCCTCATAGGCACTTTCTTGGGAGCGAAGCTCCTCTAAGCCATCTTGGTCAAGCAGCACTTCCCGCGGTTTCGATCCGTCAGGAGGACCAACGATGCCCTTTTGTTCGAGCATATCCATGATTCTGCCCGCACGAGCATAACCTACTTTGAGATGACGCTGTAAGGCGGAAGTAGATCCAAGCTGAGATTCAACAACAAGCTGCGCCGCCTCCCACATCAAGGGGTCATCATCTGAGCGATTCGCTGATGAGGCGGAGCCTGCATGCGCACTTGGAGCAAGGCTGAGTATCTCATCGTGATAGTCGGCTTCAGCGTGTTCCTTCAAGAAGGAAACCACCGCTTCGATTTCTGCTTCCGATTGGTAGCAGCTTTGTGCACGGCGTGGCTTGGTTCCACGCAGCTTGTAGAGCATATCTCCCTTGCCAAGCAGGCGCTCAGCTCCGTTTTGATCCAAGATAATGCGCGAGTTCATGCCGTTATCAACCGCCAAGGCAACGCGGTTGTCGATATTAGCCTTGATGAGCCCCGTTACGACATCGGCTGATGGGCGCTGGGTGGCAACGACAAGATGAATACCCGCAGCACGTCCCAGCTGAGCTATGCGCACGATAGATGCCTCTACATCTTTGCCGGCAACCATCATCAAATCGCTCAGCTCGTCGATGACAATAACGAAGTAGGGCATATGTTCTACGACGCCGTCATCTTCATCGAGCTTACCCGCATCACACTGTTTGTTGTAGGAGGCTATGTCACGCACGCGGTGCCGCTCAAATATCTTGAGGCGACGCTCCATCTCCTGCACACTCCACTGGAGCGCACTCGCTGCCTTGCGCGAGTCGGTAACAACAGGAACGTAGAGATGTGGAAGCCCCTCATAGAAGGTAAATTCAACATGCTTGGGGTCAACCATAATAAAGCGCACCTCTTCTGGGGTGGCACGCATGAGTATCGACATCACTATCGAGTTGAGAAATACCGACTTACCCGAACCTGTCGTACCTGCTACCAAGAGGTGCGGAAGCGTGGCTAAATCTACTACCACCGGCGAACCTTCTGAGTCGCATCCAAAGGCAACGCACAAAGGACCACCCTTGAGCTCGGGCAGAACATCACCAAGAAGTACTTCAGTGGTCGTGCGATTAGGAATTTCAACACCTACCAAAGAGGTGCCAACAATAGGTGAAAAGATACGTACCGATTTGGCGGCGAGCGAAAGCGCAATATCATCCTGCAGATTTACTATCTTGCTTACGCGCTCTCCCTCCCCCATCGATACGCGGAAGGTCGTAACAGAGGGACCAGTTACCCAGCCTTCAACGCGGCTCGTAAGACCGAATTCTGCCAAGGTGCTTTGCAGGCGTTTTGCGGTTGCCGCAAGGTCTTCCTTTGATGCCCCGCTGCGCTTCGTAGCCTTGCTCGTATACAAAAGTGATAAAGGAGGCAAATTGGACTGCTTCGCGCCTGCCTGAGCAGCTTGGGTAGCAGCTTTTCCTGCCTTTTTTGCTTTTGCAGGCTTCTTTGGCGCCAAGAAATCGGGAACAGTTCCCGCCGTCTCATCGGAGGCATCGCTTTGAGCTCCTTTTGATGCAGACGCACCTTCTAAGATAAGTTCAGTCTCTGAGCCATCATCAGTCGATTGTTCATGCTCAATCTGTGCCTCGTCAGGCTTTTGCTCTGGATAAATCTCTGGGATAGGCACAAGCTCAGAGCTATCTTCTGCAAGAACATAATCTTTGAGACGACGACTAACAGGACGCTCAGCCACCTCTTGTGCACCCGTATCGTCGAGGGGCTGGAGCACCTCATCAAAGTTAGCAGCTACTTCAGGGGCATCTGAGCGGCGTAATACCGTGGTTTTTCGCTGCCCAATAAAGGTGGTAGCTGGCTCTTCAATATATGCATCATCAAAGGCAGCTGGCATATTCGTGTGGTAAGCAGTTCGTTGAAGAGCTTCTGCTCTTTGCGCTTCTTCTTCCTCGCGCAAACGTTCATCTTTACGAGAGCGCCGGTATTCAAGCGATTCTAGGAACTTCTCCTTGAGCATCACGATGAAGCCAGAGATAGAGAAACCGCAGATAACAATTCCCGAGATGATAGTTCCTACCAAAATAACAATGCTGACCGTTTTGCCTACCAACTCAAGCAACAACCATGCAATGGCGCCGCCCACATAGCCTCCTGCCTGTGTGAGGGCAGGTTCGCGCAACACCAATGCGGGACTGCGCTCAGCCCCTGGCCAGGACAGCGAAATAAGACCGAGTACCGCAAGCAAGACGAGACTCAAACCAATAGCGCTCCGCATGGAAATAGGCGCCTCACTCGGCAAAAAGAAGGTAATGCCTAGCAAGATAAGTACGATAGGTATGAGTACTGCTCCAACACCAAATCCTTGCGTAAGACCAGCACGTATCCCCGAGGTAATAAGGGCATCAGTGCCCGAGTACAGCATGAGCAGCAATGCCACGGCGCTCACAATAAGCACCACACCGGTGATATCGCCTCGTGCGCTATATCCAAGAATGCTATAGCTCTCAGGGGCAGTGCCTCGACGCTTCTTGTTGCGCGCATTACCTTGCTTTTTGGAGGCCATATAACTTAAACCTCCAGAATGCTCGAGATAATGACCGGGCGGGTATGCGTGTTTTTCCACAGGTAGTTAGAGAGCGAGTTACGCACTGTTTTGCGCACGGCATCTGCCGAGGGCTTCGCACCAGCTGAAGCGCTCCCGTAGGAACCGTTTACTGAATTCTGTACTATAGTTTTAGCGCCGCTTTCAAGCCCTTCATCTTCTCTAAAAGACACGCCGGAATAACGCAAATCAACCGCTTTTACCTTGTTGTTTTTCGTAGAAATAGTAATGACACAGACCACTACACCATCTTGTGCAAGGCGCTTTCGCTCGCGCATAACCGATGGACGTGCCTCTCCTACCTGAGAACCCTCAACAAATATGATGCCCGAGTCGACAGGATTTCCTCGGCGAAGCTTGCCGTGTCGCATCTCAAGTGTCTCGCCGTTATCAAGCACAAAAATCCTATTGGACGCCATCCCCATATCGCGCGCAAGCTGGGCATGAGCACTCAGATGCATTGTTTCACCGTGTACCGGCATAAAGTTTTTGGGCTTGGTCATCGCAAGCATGAGCTTCAGCTCTTCTTGTGAGCCATGTCCTGATACGTGAACGAGATGGCTGCTTTTATCTACGACGGTACAACCCACCTTGCACAGCGTATTGACGATGGATTGAACATTTTTTTCATTTCCTGGTACCGGTGTTGCCGAGATAATAACCGTGTCATCAGCACCTATGGCAAGCGACTTATGTTCACCTGAAGCCATACGTGCCAAAGCAGAAAGTGGCTCTCCTTGTGAGCCGGTACACATCACCACAATCTGGTTATCGGGAAGCCTGTCGATATCGTAGGCGTCAATAATGTCGCTATCGGAAATGTTCAGGTAGCCGAGCTCACGCGCAATCTGCGTATTGGTTATCATTGAGCGCCCCGTAACCACAACTTTACGTCCTACTGCAACAGAGGCATCACATACCTGCTGCAAACGATGGATGTGGCTTGAGAAACAGGCAACAAACACGCGACCCGGTGCATTTTTAATAACGTGGCGTAGCGCAGCACCAACTGCTGCCTCTGAAGGGGTGAAGCCCGGAGATGCCGCATTGGTTGAGTCACTCATCAACAAATCGACACCCTTGCTGGCAAAGCGAGCAATGGCTTGATAATTAGGCGTTACGCCATCGATGGGAGTTTGATCGAGCTTAAAGTCGCCCGTATGCAGCACAGAGCCCTGAGGGGTTTGGATATACATGCCCAAGCTACCGGGAATTGAGTGGGTTATCGAGAAGAAATCGATGTTAAAGCAGCCGAGCTGAATGTGAGAGCCATCCTGTATCTGTTGGAGGCGCTGTGAGCTGAGGCGATGCTCATCGAGCTTCCCCTTTATGAGACCCAAGGTAAGCTTGGAGCCATAAATTGTTGTTGAGCGATTGAGATCGGTAAGCAGGTATGGAATTCCACCGGTGTGATCTTCATGACCGTGGGTAATGATGATGCCACGGAGACGATTTTCATGCTCTAACACATAGGAATAATCTGGCAAAACAAGATCAACGCCCAGCTGAGTGTCATCCGGAAACATAATGCCAACGTCGACGATGATCATGTCATCGCCCAAAACGAAGGCGGTCATGTTCTTGCCTATACCATCAAGTCCGCCCAAGGGAATAATGCGCAGAGGAGATTGCTTCCTTGCCATGGAGGATAAGTCCTTTCAATGAATGCATGCGATTCACGTTTTATCTTTGTTTGCAGCACTCCCATATTGTACTGCACGATAAAGCAGAGCGCTCGATAATCTATACCTTCACCATGCAGAACAACGCCCCCAACGACGTATTGGGGGCGTTGCGTGTTTCGAGGTGAAATAGCTCAGCGAGGATAGCAGGCTATGCTCCGTGATGACGACGAGGCTTACGGCCTGAAGCGTTTCCGTTGCCGCCAAAGCGGCGTTTGCCCGACTTTGAGCCGTTGGAATCGTCGTAGCTATGCGATGAGGTAGTGTGAGGAACACCGGGTTTATCGAGACGATCAAGGCTAATCTTGCCCTTGTCGTCTACCTCGATAACCTGTACTTCAACGCTGTCTCCCACGTTGAGTACGTCCTCAACCTTATCTACACGCCCCTGTGCGACACGTGAAATATGCAGCAAGCCATCTTTTCCTGGCAGCAGCTCAACGAATGCTCCGAAGGGCTGAATATTTACCACGCGGCCCGTATAGGTCTCCCCAACTTCGGGGTCCTTAACAATGGCGTTAATACGCGCTGCAGCCAACTCGGAAGTAGTGCCTGAGCCAGCAACGAAAACCGTGCCATCCTCTTGAATGTCAATGCTGGCAGACGTTTCTTCCTGAATGCTGCGAATAACCTTGCCGCCACTTCCAATAACATCACGAATCTTGTCGACAGGAATCTTAAGGGTAATGATTTTTGGAGCCTGCTCCTTGGTTTCTTTGCGCGGCTCGGAGATGGCGTCGAGCATAGCGTCCATGATAAACATGCGGCCCTCACGTGCCTGCATCAGCGCCTGACGCAAAATCTCTGGCGTAAGACCTGTTGCCTTGTTATCCATTTGCATGGCAGTAATGCCTTTGGATGTGCCCGTTACCTTGAAGTCCATATCGCCAAGGAAGTCTTCAAGGCCTTGAATGTCGGTGAGCACAACTGTTTTGCCCTGCTCCTGGATAAGTCCCATAGCAATGCCAGATACCGGACGCTTCAAAGGAACACCAGCATCCATCAGCGCTAAGGTAGAGCCGCAGGTAGAAGCCATAGAAGAGGAACCGTTCGATTCCATAACTTCTGATACCACACGAATGGTGTAAGGGAAGCTCTCCTCATCGGGAAGCATGGGCAGAAGTGCACGCTCTGCAAGGTTGCCATGACCAATTTCACGACGCTTGGGAGCACCCATACGCCCTGTTTCTCCAGTGCAGAATGGTGGGAAGTTGTAGTGGTGTATATAGCGTTTACCATCTTCTGGCTCGATGGTATCGAGGCGCTGCCATTCGTTAAGCATGCCAAGGGTACATACGGAAAGCACCTGGGTTTGGCCACGCTGGAACAATCCTGAGCCATGAACACGAGGCAGGTAGTCGGGCTTTATCATTAAAGGACGTACCTGGGTTGGCGTACGCCCGTCTACACGCTCGCCAGTTTCCACGACCATATTGCGCATGGCGTGTTTTTCAAGCGATTTCAGCTCAACGGGAATCTCGCGATCCCACATCTCCTGCTCTTCCTCAGAGAACTCAGCAATGATTGCCTCTTTAAGAGCTTCGACCTTGCCAATACGTGCCTGCTTGTCAGCATCACGCAAAGCAGCGCTCATCTCATCGTAGTGAGCAAAAACGCGCTCATGTACTTCCTCATTGGGCTCGTCGAGGATATATTCACGGGATGGGAAGGGACCGTTTTCCGCTATCACTTTTTCAAAGAAGATCTGCTGTTGCTCGCAAAACTCCCCTAAAACCTGCTGGCCAAATGCCATGGCATCGAGCATATCCTCTTCGCTCACCTCGTCGCCTGAGGCTTCCAGCATCGAAATGAAATCAGCGGTACCGCCAAGCTCAAGGTCCAAATCGGAGTGAGCGCGCTCTTCATAGCTTGGGTTAACAATCCACTCGCCACTTTCCTTATCGCGACCGATACGCACGCAGGAAAGCGGACCATCAAAGGGGACACCGCCTGTGGTAAGTGCCGCGGATGCACCCATAACGCAGATGGTGTCTACTGGGTTAACGTGGTCGGCAACCAGGGTTGTTGCAACTACCTGCACCTCATTGCGAAATCCGTCGGGGAAGCTTGGACGCAGTGGACGGTCAATCATGCGTGCAGTAAGCGTGCCTTTTTCTGAAGGTCGCGATTCACGCTTGAGATAACTTCCGGGAATGCGTCCTACAGCATACATTCTCTCGTTATAGTCAACTGTCAGCGGAAAGAAGTCGTAGTTCTTGCGCTCTTTAGATACCACTGCAGTAAGCAATACCTCAGATTCACCGCAGCGTACAAGACAAGCACCGGTAGCTTGCTTCGCAAGCTCACCAGTTTCTAGTGCATATGTTTTTCCATACAGTTCAAATTCGTGGGTTACTTTAGCCATAACAAATAACTTCCCTATCTCCGCCTGCCCCATCGCAGACGGGCCGTCATGAAAGAGGCGCCATAAGGCGCCTCGAAATACCTAGTGCTTACACATTGTCGCGAATGCCAAGCCGTTCAATCAAAGACCTGTATTCCTGAATGTCGCGATTCTTTATGTAAGACAGAAGACGACGACGCTTACCAACGAGCATGAGCAAGCCACGACGCGTGTGGAAGTCCTTTGGGTGAGTCTTCATGTGCTCGGTAAGCTCACGGATACGAGCGGTAAGAATAGCTACCTGTACTGCCGCAGAACCTGAATCGTGCTCATCCTTGCCATACTCACGGATAAGTTCGGCCTTCTGCTCTTTTGAAATAGTCATTGCAATCCTCTCTTCACAAATGCGCCTCGAACCGAATTGGCCGTCGAGGATAACGAGCCATTAGGTACGAGGTAATTGACGTGAGCATTCTAACACATAGAACGGCAAGCAGCACCCAAAGCTCATAGCTCAGATAGGTGTTCCCACTAAAAACTCCATTGCCTTAAGTCGGCAATCGAGATGTGTTGTTGCCCACATATGAGCAAAGCTCAGAAGACGCAGAGAAAGTAATTGCGTTGGTTCACTTTTGAGCAGCTCATCGAAGGTAGCGCCGATAAGAGCACGAAGCCATGAAAGCTCAGCGGTATCGAAGGCAGTAGCACCGGCAACACTTCTTGCACAGCTTGAACAAAGTGCTCCTCCTGCTGCAGGCGAAACATAGCTTATTGCTGGGTCTGAACACATGCAGCACACATTGAGCTCGGGATACCATCCTCCATGAGCAAGCACCTTCAAGGCATAGGCTGCAACAACCACATTGAGCATGGCATTAGATGGAGCCTGCTCACAAGCAAGCAGCGCCCGTGAACAAATAGGCCACAAATAGGGGTCGGGCGCATCCTCATACGATGTGTGATAGGCAATCTGTGTGATGGCGCTTGCCGCAGAAACCCGATCAAAATCGCCACGCAGCGTGCTATGAGCATTAATAAGCTGAGCTTCACTTACCACATCGAGAGAGCGTCCATACGCAAGCAAAAAATCGGTTTCTGAAAATAGCTCCACCCGTGCGGCAAGACGACCTCCTGGACGTCGCGCTCCCTTTGCAACTGCTCTGCCCTGCGATCCGTCTTCTAACAAAAGCGTCAATATAAGATCTTTTTCCGACAGACGTGTTCTGTCGAGCACAATGGCTTTTGAACGGTATGTACGAGAGCGAGCCACCTTAGTCCTCAAAGCTATATCCAAGGCGCCGTATTTCTCCTTGTTTGCGCCGCCAATGCGGTGAAACCTCAACGTCAAGCTGCAGGTACACCTTCTTGTTAAAGAGCCGCTCTATGTCATGGCGTGCGGCGGTGCCAATGCGACGAATCATGCTTCCCTTGCTGCCCAGAATAATGGCACGCTGACTATCTCTCTCAACGGTAATAGTCGCCTCGATGTGAATGCATCCGTTCTTGCGTTGCGCAATTTCTGTGCACACAACGCCTACGGCGTGAGGCACTTCTTGGCGGCAGTTGAGCAATACCTTCTCGCGTATAAATTCAGCAACGAGTTCCTCATCTGAAGCATCGCAGCTCATACCCTCGGGAAACCACTTTGGACCATGAGGCAATAACTTCTCTATAGCCGATATGAAGCCATCGACGTTAAATCCTTCTTGGGCAGATACCACAACAATGTCATCAAAGCTGCAAAGCTCACAAGCTGCTGCGATTTGTTGGGTCACCATCTCTTGATTGGATGCATCCGCCTTCGTAATAACGAGTACCTTCTTTGCCTGACATTTGTTCACCTGAGCTGCTACCCACGCATCTCCTTTACCAACCGAGGCTGTGCTATCAATGAGCATGGCAACGACATCAACATCAAATAGCTCCGCTAATGCCGATTTGTTCAGTTCTTTGCCAAGCGAGTCCTGCGGCTTATGCAAGCCAGGGGTGTCAACAAAGACAATTTGAGCGCGCTCGGTGTTGAGCACGGCGCGCATACGACGTCTCGTTGTTTGCGCATGAGGACTCACAATTGCGAGCTTTTCACCCGTGCAGGCATTAATAAGCGTTGACTTGCCCGCATTGGGGCGTCCGAGCAGCGCCACAAAACCAGAACGAAAATTGTTGCTATCTATAGCTTCGTATGCCATGAAGCACTCCTACACAAAAAAGAGCGCCCGTATAAAAATAACGACGCCGACTACAAGAACGAGCATACAGAGTGACCACACCGATGCCGCAGCAATATCTTTCGCACGACCTGCCAAAGGATGGTATTCGGGCGATACAAGATCGACCACCGTTTCTATGGCAGTATTCATAAGCTCGGCACCTACCACAACGCCGCAGCTCAACAAGATAATTGCCCAGCTTATTGCATCGAGACCAACCCAGAGACCTGCGATTATCGTAGTTATACCGAGGCCGATAATAATACGAATGGTTCTCTCAGTTTTAAGTGCTATACGAAGCCCCTGGATAGCAAAGGCAATGCTCTTAAGAAAATAGGGGTGCTGTTTATCGAAGCCAAACTTCATGTTTGCTCCTCACGATGACGCGCGAGTACCACGCGCGTAAGGGTATTGTCGGAGGGCAACTGCTCCAAGATGCTGTCTTCAATACCTTGCATCGTATGTGCTTCTTCATCGTCCATGTGATCATAGCCCAAAAGATGAAGGCAGCCATGCACCACCATAAGCAGCGTTTCATCATGAGCGCTGGTATGCATGTCGAGCGCCTGCTGAGCAATGTAGTGGGGTGCCAACACAATGTCCCCCAGCTCACAGATATCATCCTCTGCCAGGTCAACGTCGTTGGGATGCTCACATTCAAAGGAAAGAACATCGGTGGCGCCACTACATTTGCGCCAGGTATTGTTGAGTTCGGCAATATGCTCGTCCGAAACAACGCTTATTGAAATCGAACAGGCGCGCTCTATATTATGTGTTTCGAGCACAAACTGGCACGCGGCATATACCTCATCTTCGCCCAGAGCAAGCGCACAGCCCTCGTCGTAGGTATATACAAGCTCAAGGTCCACGCAGCTACCCCTTGTCTTCTTGCTCATCATCTCTTCGAGCACCATGCTCGTCTTTCTCATACGCACCAACTATACGCGCAACTAAGCGATGGCGCACGATATCTGAACGGTCGAGTTCAACAAAGTTGATCTCGTCTATATCTTTCAGGACTCTTCTAGCTGAATCAATCCCACTCATGCTTACAAGATCGCGCTGTGTTGTATCCCCCGTAATAACAAAGGTAGACGAATAACCCAAACGGGTTAAAAACATCTTCATTTGCTCGGGCGTAGTATTTTGTGCCTCGTCCAAAATAACGAAGGAGCTATTGAAGGTACGCCCACGCATAAAAGCAAGCGGAGCAATCTCTATAACGCCTTGTTGAATCAGCGTATCGGCATGCTCGGGGTCGGTCATGTCAAACAGCGCATCCAGCAGAGGGCGCAGATAGGGATCGAGCTTCTCCTGCAATGTACCAGGAAGAAAACCGAGCGACTCTCCAGCCTCAACCACAGGACGTGTAAGCACAATACGCTGTACCTCGTGTCGTTTGAGCGCCGCCACAGCCATAGACATGGCGAGGTAGGTTTTACCGGTACCTGCGGGTCCTATCCCGAAGGTAATGGTGTTGTTGCGAATTGAATCAACATAAGCCTTCTGTCCGAGGGTTTTTGGGCGTATGGTGCGCCCTTTAAAGCTTAGGACGATATCGTCGCTTACCCCTTGAGACTCAAGCAGGCCCGATTGAGTTTGGGCTACCAACCTGTCTACATCATCGGTGCTTGGGGTGTTCCCCGCCTCAATGCTCGTCATAAGGCTGGAAAGGATGCTCGTAACACGGTTTACCTCAGCGATGGGTCCGGTAACACTTACTTGATTGGATCTCACGGCAATGACTGCCCCCGAGGCGTCTTCGATACGGCGCAAGATGCTGTCCGCAGGCCCCATAAGACGAACCAAATCGATAGATTCCGGAATAGTAAGGCGTACCTGTGTTGGCTCCATAAGCCTCCTCAATCTAGGCAATATCTGTCTTTGAGCTTGGCGGGGTTCTACAATCCAAAATTGTAGTACTCATAAGCCCATGAACGCGAACATCTACGATTGAGCCGATGGGGAGCGCTTCATCAATACAAGCCTCATACAAACCGCCGGTAATGCCCTTGCCGCTCTCTTGCACTACGACACGCTCGGACATTCCTACGTGCTGAGCAATAGCGCACTCGCGCATCTTGAGCGCAAGATCTCGAGCCGTCTTTGCACGAAACTGAGACAGTTTGCCATCAACCTGATGTGGAGCCTGTGCGGCTGGTGTGCCAGGACGTGGAGAGTAGCGAAATACATGCATATGGGAGAAGGCCATCTGCTTACAAAAATCGAGACTTTCCTTAAACTCTGCGTCACTCTCCCCGGGAAAGCCAACAATAAAATCGCAGGCTATTGCAATGCTTGGAACACAGTCTCGTAGCATAGCTACTTTGCATGCATAGTCTTGCGCAGTATATAAGCGTGCCATACGACGAAGCGTAGCATCGCAGCCCGACTGTAAAGGCATATGCACATAGGGCGCAATGCGTCCTTTTGAGCTTGCTATAAGCTCGGCGATTTCCTCACTTATATCCTGTGGTTCAACAGAGCTCAAACGAATTCTATCGATGTTGGTATCTTGCAAAAGACCCGACAACAAGCCTTCGAGTTTGCGCCCTTTATCCTGATAGCAGCCAAGATTAATGCCGGTGAGCACTACCTCGTGAGCTCCCATCTCAATCTGCTGCTGAACCTTCTGTACTACCTCTTCATATGGAAGCGAACGCGAGGGACCACGTGCTTGCCAAACAATACAAAAGCTGCAGCGATTATCACAGCCATCCTGTACCTTAATGCCTGGACGAGTTCTGCCGGTGGGAGTAATAGAGCAGCTCAGCTTGTGCCCGAGATCTTCGCTGCTTGATAGCTCTTGATGCGCAACAGCTGCTCGAGTGCCTTCTGTTATACGAGAGCTAATCAGTTCAACGCAGCTCAGCACCTTATCCTTATTCGGCTCGACATACACTCGAGCTGAAATAGCATTGAGCTCATCTGCAAATAAGCTAGCCGCGCAACCCGTAGCAATGACGTAGGGCTGCTGCGCTAAGTTTGTTGCATGACGCACGGCTTTCCGGGTTTTTGCCTGCGCCTCGCCGGTTACTGCGCAGGTATTGATAACAACGATATGGGCGTCTTCCTCGTTCGTAAGCGTATATCCATGCTTAAGGAACTGCGTGGCCATATCATCAAGCTCAACTCGGTTCACACGACAACCCAAATTGAGACAGGCAAGCTTGAAATTCGCAGATGAAGGTGCGTACATAATTACTTACGCTTGTGAGGGTGAACAAAATGCTTTTTGGAGTGTCGCTGCGTCTTCTTAGCATGCTCTTGAGATGTTTTCTCATGTGAGGTGTTTGAAGACGTCTGCGAGCTGCGCTCCTCATGAATTGCGGCAATCTGTTCAAGCTGCTCAGGGGTGAGATCGCGAGGAATGCTAACGCCAACCGACACATGCATGGCACCCCGTGCGCTCATGTTCTGACGTGGCATACCATATCCTGCTACATCTATCACTTGTCCATACTGACATCCTGCAGGAATATCAACATCCACCAACTCATCAGGCATAATGCCGGGAATCTGAACAGTGCAGCCAAGCATAGCTTGAAGGGCATCTATCGAATAGGTGGTATACAGGTCGTCGCCCTGACGCTGGAAACTAGGATGTTCGGCAATATCTATATGGACGAGCAGATCACCACTGGCAGCTCCTCGCAGTCCTGCCTCGCCTGCATCCTTAATGCGAATTTGTTGACCTGAATGAATGCCAGCAGGTATATCGATAGTTACTGTTTCATGTGAGGGGGTACGCCCCTGTCCAGTACAAGTTTCGCAAGGAGACTCGACCACCTGGCCCGATCCATTGCAATCCGGACATACGCTCTGTGTTTGCATCGTACCTAAAATAGTGCGCTGCGTAGTGGTAACCGAGCCACGCCCTGCACAGGTAGAACAGGTTGTTTGACCGCTGCCGTCGGAAGAGCCAGTGCCATTGCAATCCTCACACGGGGCTAAGCGATCGTATGCCACTGTTTTTGTACAACCACAGGCAGCTTCTTCTAAGCTTATCTGCAAGGTCATACCCATATCACGGCCACGCGTACGAACGCGCGCTCCACGTGAAGCACCGCCACCAAAGAAGGTTGAAAATATGTCGTCGACACCGAAGCCACCAAAGATATCGGACATATCAACGTAGTCGCCGCCCATGCCAGCTGGACCATCTGGATTGCCAAAGCGATCATAATTTGCACGACGGCGTTCATCAGAGAGAACAGAATAAGCCTCGTTTACTTCCTTAAAACGTTCTTCAGCATCGGGAGCACTGTTGACATCGGGATGAAGCTCGCGGGCTTTTTTCAAAAATGCCCGTTTGATAGTACGCGCATCAGCATCACGTGCAACATCGAGTATTTCGTAGTAATCCATCTGATTTATTCAGCTCTCTTATGCCTACAACTCACAGAAAAATTCATTATCAAAAAGGCAGTATATAACTCTTGGAGCAGAGCTCATTACTACCAACGAGGATAACGTGGTGTGCACGACATCATGGCAAAGATGAATATCACGAGAATGAGTCCGTTTGAAAATCCGCCCACCAGCTGTGAACATGCATTTCTCCACCACTGAGAAGATCGGTGAAAGAGACCCTCTTTCACAATCCACCACAAGCCAAGAAGAAGCACCATTGCCGTCCAAATCGAAAAGCCAACGGCACCGCCTAGAATTTCGAGGACGAGAAGCGGTGCTGAAAAGCCCACGAGCTGGAAGCCCCTTGCAGAACGGTGGGACAGGCGCTCTTCTGGAATACATACGTGTGCAACAAAGTCACCGGCTTCTCTGCCATTGGTGCCCGCATTTCCACGACCCTCAATACAAATAGTGTCACCGTCATGAGAGTGAGCGGGGACTTCAATAACGATTTCGTCTGCCGAAATTGTTCGACCTGAGCCTCCACAGGCACCACAGGGCTCACTAATAACAGAACCGGTGCCCTCGCACTCAGGACATTCAACGTTGATAACACCAAAGCCTAGCAAGTCTTCTACGTCAAGCCTTATGTGACCCGTACCCTTACATGAAGGACAGGTCGTTGAACTTTGAGCAGCAACCGAACCTTTACCCGAGCACGGCTCACAAACCACGTAATGCTGGTAGGTAATACCACGCTTACAGCCCTCACGTGCTTCTTTAAGGGTGAGGTTAAGCTCGAATTCTATGTTAGAGCCAGCGCGAGGATTATACGCACGCGAGCGACCTGAGCGCTGACGGCGCACTCCGAAGGGAAAGCCGCCGAAGCCACCAAAACCACCGAAGCCCACAAATGGATCTGATGCCCAAGGGTCTGCTTGAGAGGGAGCTCCTCCCTGCCAGCCTGAGCCAGCAAAGCTACCGCTGCGCATAGCATCGTATCGCGCCTTTTTATCCGCATCCGACAACACAGCATAGGCTTCTGAAACCTCTTTGAAGCGCTCTTCTGCATCGGGTGCTTTGTTTACGTCGGGATGTAGCTCACGTGCCTTGCGTTGGAAGGCCTTACGTATCTGCTCGTCTGTTGCATCCTTAGAAACGCCAAGGATCTCGTAATAATCTTTTTCATTCATTGCTGCCATACGGCTACTCCAAA
>CAYWNN010000002.1:0-22440 GCA_964459685.1 uncultured Coriobacteriaceae bacterium | reverse complement strand
GCGTGATATCCACGAGTGCGACATGGATTATTTGCGGCAAAGTCACGAGGCTGCCGACTGGTGTTCTGAATGTTTGAGTTGGTTTACAATTGAGTGTGCTTCCGACGGAGCTCTCCGCAACAAAGGAGATGTGCATAACGAAATCATGAAAAGATTGGGCTATTGATGACCGATCAGCAAATACTCATAACCCGTTCTTCGATGCCACTGTACGAAGAATACTGTGCCGAAATACGCGATTTATGGGATTCCCATTGGTTGACAAACTGCGGAGTGAAGCATCAGCGCCTTGAGAAAGAGTTGCAGGAGTACTTGGGAGTTCGTAACGTTTCGCTTTTCGTGAATGGACATGCGGCGCTCGAGTGTGCGTTTCAGGCGATGGGTTTGGGCGACGATGGTCGCACCGAGGTTATTACGACACCATTTACGTTTGCGTCGACTACCAATGCTATCGTTCGCTGTGGTCTGACACCGGTATTTTGTGACATTAAATCTGACGACTTCACCATAGACCCAGAAAAAATAAAACCTCTGATTACTGATAAGACCTGCGCTATTGTTCCGGTACATGTGTATGGCAACGTGTGCGATGTGGAAGCTATACAGGGGATTGCCGATGAGCATGGGTTAAAAGTGATTTACGATGCCGCGCACGCATTCGGCGTGAGGGTCAATGACGTTGGGGTGGCACGTTTCGGCGATGCATCAATGTTCTCGTTTCATGCAACGAAGGTATTTAATACTATCGAGGGCGGTGCAGTGTGCTACACGGATGACGGATTGCATGAAAAGTTATCACAGTGGAGAAATTTCGGCATTAGTGGTCCTGAGGACGTGGAGTACATAGGCGGTAATGCAAAAATGAACGAGTTTTGTGCCGCGATGGGTATTTGCAATTTGCGTCATGTCGATGAGGAACTTAGCAAGCGTGAAACCGTGTTTCTACGGTATTTGGAGAATCTCTCTGATGCGAAAGGCATTACCTTACCTTCTCTCCAGAAAGGCACAAAACCGAATTATGCCTATTTTCCAATAGTGATTAATCCAGATGCCTTTGGCGCAACGCGCGATGATGTGTTTGCTGCTCTCGGGAAATGCAACATTGGCGCAAGGAAATATTTCTACCCGCTGATTAATGATTTTGAGTGCTATAGGCAAAGGTTCAATGAGGGGAGTACACCTGTAGCGCGTCAAGCAGCTGCTCGAGTGCTTACCTTGCCGATGTATGCCGATCTAGCGTTCGATGATGTCGATGCTATTTGTTCGATTATTTTGAAGAAGTCATAATATGAAGAAGATTCTTCTTTTGGGTGGTTCCAAACAGCAGGTCATTGCCATAGAAAAGGCAAAGGAACTCGGTTATCAGACGGTGCTTTGCGATTATCTTCCCGATAATCCTGGACAGCATGTTGCCGATGTGTTTTATCAGGTAAGTACTACGGATCGAGATGCTGTGTTGGAAATTGCTCGCAAAGAGCATATTGATGGAGTTCTTGCCTACGCGTCAGATCCGGCAGCTCCTACGGCAGCCTATGTGGCCGAGGTCTTGGGTCTTCCTACGAATCCACTTGCATCGGTCGAGATTCTTTCCAAAAAACATCTCTTTCGACAGTTCTTGTCGGAGCACGGTTTTGCGAGCCCGAAAGCAATAAGTTTTATGGCCGATAGTTCTGCTGATGAACTCTTTGATCTTCTTGAGGGATTTGCATGGCCTGTGGTTATAAAGCCTACCGATTCTTCTGGATCTAAAGGTGTTTCAGTTGTACGTTCATTTGATGGGCTTAGTGCTGCTATAAAAATTGCTTCGGAGTGTTCGCGCAACAACACTCTTATCTGTGAAGAGTACATCGAGCGCGGCTATCCTGCTGTTATCGGTGGGGATATTTTTGTCGTTGATGGCGAAGTTGTCTTTTGGGGCCTTATGGATTGTTTGCGCGATCGCCTCGCCAACGGGCTTGTGCCCGTTGGCGAGGCGATGCCATGCGGCATCGCCTCGCCAACTATGACACGCTGCAAGAAGGAATTGCAAAGGCTCGTTACTGCCTTGGGTCTGCGTTTTGGCGAGCTTAATGTTGAGATTATCGTGGGACCAGATGGCAAGCCCTACTTTTTGGAATTGGGGGCACGTGCAGGCGGCAATATGATTCCCGTACAACTCTCAGACGCTTCGGGTATTGATCTTGTGGTCGCAAACGTTCGCTGTGCCATGGGCGTAGATCCTGGAGACCTCTCTTGGGATACGAGTCGTTCTGCTAGCTGTTATGTCCACTATGTACTTCATTCACAGAAAGCTGGCATATTTGCAGGCGTAGAGACGTCAGAAGCGATAGCTCCATACGTCTATAGAATCGTTTTGTATAAGAACTTCGGTGATCTGGTAAACAAATTAGAAGGGGCAGATAAGGCGGTCGGAATCGCTTTTCTTCGATTTGGAGATTTAGATCAGATGTCTGCATTGCTCGATGCAATTGATACCCACTTTTTCGTGAGACTTAGAGAAGAGATACCTGCGCCGTGAGCCAATGAAAGGGGCAACCTCGTGTTTGATGCGAACAAACTGTCGATAATGCTTGCTGATGGCGGTATGGAGGCAAAGACAGCTCATAATTTCGGAAGGAAACTGGCAGAAGATCTCGCTTCCTTCGATACTGACAAAGAGACAGCTGACTGGGCTCTTTCTCGTGGGTTTTTTCCGGGGCGAGTGGAGCTTTATGGTCTCAATGAGTCAAACTATCGTAATTACATGCCAGATTACGCTTATTCCATGATGGGCCCATACAATGGGTGGCAGCGTATTTGGATCAATGACAAACTTACCCTCAAGTACGTGCTTGGAGCCGATTCAACTTCAGATCTTCTTCCTCGTTATTATCTCTACGTGCAAAATGACGGACGATATAGCTACCTCATGGATGCGCCTGAGGACATTCGTCGTGATAAGAACTTTCTACGCAACCTGCTTGAACGTGAAGGCGTTTTAGCTATGAAGCCAAATAATGGGGCACATGGTGCCGGTTTTATGAAAGTCGAGTTGAGTGACGACGAAATTGTCGTCAACGATGAGCCGAAAGACACATCGTTTTTTAGTAACGTGGATACGGCTATTGGCAATTACGTCGTGACTTCCTATGCCAAACAGCATCATGAACTTGCAGCCGTGTGGTCGGGGAGTGAATGCACATTGCGAATAATTATGGCCAAGATTCCTTCAGAGGATCTGTATGAGGAATGTAAGTGGCGCTGCTTGCATTCCTATGCACGTTTTGGGTTGTCTGCCTCTGGAGGGGTAAGCAATCTCGGCGCAGGAGGTATTGGAGTAGGTTTTGATTTCGAAACGGGGCGCTTCATGCGTCTCGGTTATCGCTATGCTAAGTTTTGCGAAAAGGGAAAATATTCCTACGATCGCCATCCGGATACGGGTGTTGTATGGGAAGGTTTTCTTCTTCCGAATTGGAATCAAGTTTCAAGCGCCATCAGGCGCATATGCAAGGCACTTGGATCGCTCGATTACCTGGGCTTCGATGTCATCATTACCGAAGATGGTATGCAGCTTTTGGAGATCAACGCCAAGCCTGTATGTGCTCTCTCGCAAGCGATTTGCGGTCCCTCGCTTACAGAATCCGATGCTCGACTATTTTTCGAGCAAAAGGGACTTTCGAAGTATCTCGATGCATCGGATTTGCGGGATGCTTTTTTTGCTTGCAACAGTTCGTCTTAAAGCAAATGTTGAAAAGATCTTCTACTGTTTAACTTGGGTAAAAGATATAGGTAATGTAGTTATGACTCGATATGCAGATCTCACCAAAGCCCAGCGTTTGGCATTGACCAATCACCTTGCCTTAGAGCGACTGCCAGAGATTAACGCGGCTTGTAGACCTGTATGCGTTAATGAGACCTTTTATTCACGCTATGGCAAACGTATTCTTGACATTGTCTTTTCGGCAGTGGCGCTTGCCATTACGCTTCCGTTCAATCTGGTTGCTGCTTTTCTTACCAAGCTTGATGTTGGGAGTCCCATTTTATTTAGTCAAGAGCGAGCAGGCCGTAATGGCAAACCGTTTGTCATTGTGAAATTTCGCAATATGACCAATGAGACCGACGAGCACGGGGAGCTGCTTCCTGGCAGTCAGCGTGTTACCAAGTTTGGGCGCTTCATGCGACGGACATCGCTCGATGAGCTGCTTAATTTTTGGAATGTTCTCAAAGGGGATATGTCTATTATCGGTCCCCGACCGCTTCCACCAGAATATCTGCATCGATACAGCGACAGGCACCGCATGCGTCTTGCGGTGCGTCCTGGACTAGAATGCCCGCCTCGATCGCGTGAGCACGCTGTTCGATCCTGGAACGATCAATTCGAAAACGATGTGTGGTATGTGGAGCACGTGAGCTTTTGCACTGACCTTAAGATGCTGGTCAATATCGTTTGCTTTGCCTTTGACCCAAAAGCAACGGGAGCAAGAGCCTCGAATGCACGAGGTACTTTTGTAGGCTATGATCTAGATGGCTCTGCAATAAGCGGACGAGATCTTGATCAGGCTCTTATCGACGAATTTGCCTCCTTAAAAGGAGATATGTAGTGCATCGTATACAGCGAGAAATCGGTGGTTATTTTGAGCTAGAGCGTTACTCAGGCTTTGGATTCCATTTGTTCGCGCAGCTAGTTCGCCTTGCCTTTAATCGAAAAGCCGCTGCAGTAAGAAGAGAAGCCACCCGTGGTACATTCATAGGATATTCGTGGGAATGTGACGCGATCGGAGTTTCCGATTTGTTCACCGAAGAGCTGTCGTTTTGCTTGGTGTGATAAGGAAATCCTGTGAGTACTAGCGAGAGAACTCAATGTAAGTATCACTCTTTACGCAGAGGGGACGCTCAAGGTAAGAGGGAGGGACGATTTGAGCTCGTTCTACCGATAGTGTGCCTCCTGCTTTTTACGCAGCTTACAGGCTTGCAGTTCACGCAGTTTAATTCGGCGCTACGAGTGCAGCGCATTTTGCTTGTTGTTGCTTTTGTCCTTTTAGTTATCGCGCAGATGTATCTGTCAGTTCATGAAAGGACGATAAAGTATGACATGATTTTTGCATTGCTCATACTTCTTTGTGCCATCTATGCGGCGTTTACTCTGTTAAACGACGGAAGTTTGAGCGAGTTCGTACAGAAAATTATATATCTTGTAGGCCCATGGATGTTTATTGCGGTATTCGGCGTCGCGAATCCTCATAGGATGCTTCGAGCTTGCTATTACGCATTTTTTTTGATGGCAATAATGAACACCATAGGTGTGATTGCAACTTATAACGAAGGCGGATTCGCTCCCAATCTAGGAACGTATTGGCTGTTCGGGCAAAGAACGTACATGCGTAACGTTGTCTTTCCGGCATTGTTTTTCTCAGTCTTTAACGACCGTATGCGCGGACGCGCGCTGAGTTTTCCGACTTTAGTACTGATGGTACAAAACCCCCTTGTTCTCTATGCGGTGGACTCAATGACTTCGTGTATGCTTGCGGTGGTGATCGATGTTGTGTTGATCATGATGCTTTGCGGAATCGAGTTCAATCGCATTGCAATACCCTTTGCCGTGTCAAATATCCTTTTTAGCTTAATTGTAGTGCTGCTAAGGCAAGTGTCGTTTATTTCCGGTTTTGTAACTAGCGTTTTGCATCGAGATCTGACGTTCAGCGGCCGCGTTACGATCTGGGATCTTGTGTTTGAAAAGATAAGGTCATCGCCCTGGCTCGGAACAGGTTTTCGTAACATTGACGACAACGGTCTTGAGATTAGCGCAACGAAGAACGTGTCGAACGCTCACAATGAGCTTCTTGATGTTGCATATAAGGGAGGATTGGCTGCGCTCATTGTGTTTGTTGCTCTTGTTGTGCGATGCTGCATGCCGCTCTTCAAAAAGAACAGTTCATGGGCTGCGTGTATTATAGGGTTGTTTGTCGGCGCATATTTCATTGAGGCGGCGGTATCTGACATCTGGTATCCGCAGTTCTTTCTTCTTCTGTTTATGGCAGCATATATCGATCTCTGGGAGGGTGTCCTTTCTGCGCGCAAAGTAGAGCCTATACGTTTTGATCGCAGATCACAAAAGAAAGGTTCTCGCTCAAGGCGCGCAAAAACTCTTCGTTGCAGAGTGTATTGACGAAACCAAAGAAGTAGATGGAAATAATTGATTGGCTCTTTCCAGATCAAGACCTCGATAGATATGAACGGCCTACTGTGCAAGGACGGTGGAATTGTGGCTATGCGACACAGTGAAATCGGCGGATATATGGAGTTTGAGCGCTTCGAAGGTTTGCACTACCACGATAAAGCGATCGCGTTGAACTCCGGGCGAGGGTGTCTGGCTTACCATGTGGAGCTTCGGGGGGTTGGAACGATATGGGTGCCCGATTATCTGTGCGACTCGGTACCATCTTTGTTTCGACGTGAGGGCGTCACAGTTAAAACCTATCGCATTGGAATGAACATGCGACCAGATTATAAAAGTTTTGATGTTCTTCCAGGTGAGTGGATGCTGCTCGTGGATTATTACGGGCAGCTCGAGAGTTCGGATATTGAAGAGGCTCGAATCGCGTCGAACGAGAGGCTCATTGTCGACGAATCCCAATCATTCTTTCGGAGACCGTGGCCATCTGTAGACATATTCTACACGTGTAGAAAATGGTTTGGCGTTTCCGACGGGGGCTTCCTTGTGTTGCATGATGGGGCTTGTCTCAAACGAAGTCTTGAACGTGATGAATCCTTTTCCAGAATGGGATTCGTTCTCGCTCGATTCGAGAGGCCGGCTTCGGAGTTCTTCGCCGAAGCGTCTGCGAATAATCTTTTTTTTGCAGAAGAGCCGGCGAAAACAATGTCGCTGCTTACGGAAAACATTCTTCAGATCATCAGTTACGATGATGTCAAAAGAAAGCGCAACGATAACTGGCATTTTCTCAGCGAAAAGTTATCAAAGTTGAACGCACTTGATTTTCATGCTCCTGACGGGGCGTTTGCATATCCGTTTTATATCGAAGGGGCCCAAGAACTACGAAAGAGGCTTATCGACCAGAAGATATACGTTCCATGTCTTTGGCCGAATGTATTGAAAGAGGAGGAAGAAGGTTCGGCAGCTCTCGCATTGAGTAAAAATATTCTTCCATTACCCCTCGACCAGCGATACGGAATTGAGGATATGGAGTACGTTGTTGATTGCCTTCTCAAAAGCATAGAGGCTTGCGGGTTTTCGATTTGAGGTTCGTCTTAAATGATTCGCTCATCTTTTTAGGGTTAAGAGAGATGAAAAGCGTTCTAGTAAAAGCTTCTTAGGGAAGGAAGTTTATGTATTCGTGTGCTTTCCAGTATCAAAAGTGATTTGTGTCGGATAGGAAAAGCATGGGAAAGGGAATAATAAATGAAGGTTTCGCTTCAAGGGAAACGACTTCTCGTTCTTGGTAGCACAGCTAGCATTGCAGACATCGTTCTTAAGGCCCAAGAGTTAGGTGTCTATACTGTTGTTACAGACTATGTTGAATATGAGCATGCTCCGGCGAAACAGATTGCGGACGAATATCTCAATGTCAGCTTGTCAGATGTCCATGCGCTCGCAAATTATATAAAAGAGCATCATATCGATGGGATTTTAACCGGATTCTCTGATTCCTATCTGCATTATTATCGGTCACTTTGTGAGGAAACAGGGCTCGTTTGCTATGGAGATAAAAGAACATTCGAGATCGCAACGAACAAAGAAGTTTTTAAGCGCGCATGTGCCGTTTCTGGCGTTCAGGCAATTCCTGGAGCATGCTTCCATTCTTACGATGACTTTGCAAGTGAGGCGACAGGTTTCGATTTTCCAATGATTTTTAAGCCTGCTGATAATAGTGGTTCGCGAGGAGTAGTGAAATGCGAAGACCTTTCGAATGCGGAGCGAGCCTTCGAATATGCTCTGTCGTTCTCTCCTTCGCATTGCGTAGTGTGCGAGTCGTTTATGGATTCGCCAAGCATTGGTGTTTCCTATCAGCTTTGTGATGGGCATGCGTCGCTCTCTTCTGTGTGTGACCGCATACACTACCGATCACTGAATTCGGGATCAACAGTCGTCTCGGCGCTTGTATATCCGTCGAAATATCTTGATCGTTACAGAGAGGAGGTTCATCCTTCTATTCTTGATATGCTTGCAAAACATGGATTTGAAAATGGAATGCTCAGCCTACAGGCATTCGTTGAGGAGAAATCTTTTTACCAGTGCGAAATGTGCTTTCGCCCGAGCGGAGGAAAGCATTACGTGTTCATCAAAGATCAATCGGGTGTAGATGAGCTGGGACTTCTTGTTGAGTATGCACTTACGGGACGGATGGAGTCGTATCAACCGGAAGCCGAGAACCCTCAATTTGCCGAGAAGTGTCTCTTGATTCACGTTTTGGGCAGAGAGAACTGCGTAATTGCACGAATTGGTGGATTAGACGAGCTCAGGAACGAGGAGGGAGTGCTGCGTGTTGTTGAGCACTTGCGCCCCGGATCTCGGATAGGAGGAGATGGGACGACTCTGCAAACAGTTGTAACGGTATGGCGAAAGATTCCGGCGGGAAAGACGTGGCTCGAGGTTGCGCGGGCAACGCTTGAAAGCATCGAAATTACTGACGAACAGGGAGCATCACTTGTGATTGACGCATTTAGTGATGAGCAGCTTTCAAAATACTCCGAATTGTAGGAAAACAATGAAAAGAGCGAACAAAACAGACGCGTTTCTTAAGGAATTGCTTAAGGCGTGCAAAGTCAGTCTTCCGGCAGTGGTTACAGAAAGAACAAAGTGTGCTCTACTTGATTATGTTGGCGTGACTATTGCGGGGGCAAGCGTTAACAGCGAGAAGATTGATGCGTATCTTTCTTGGATTTCAGACAGCGCAAGTGTAAGAGCAATAGGGGTTAACAGAACGGTTTCATTGAAGGATGCCGTTTTTTTAAATGGATTGAACGCTCATACGCTTGATATGGATGATGGAACTAATGCGGGAATCATTCATCTCGGTTCGCCCATTTTTTCTCTCCTTTTGCCGCTGGCGGCGCAAAAGGGCGGTGCGGGGAGCGCTTTGTTGAAGGCTGCGGCTGCAGGTTACGAGGCCGCGTGGACGCTTGCGGTGTCTATGCAGCCTAAGCATAAGACTCTCGGTTATCACGCGACTGGAACCTGCGGGTTGCTCGGAGCTGTTTTTGCGGGAGCCCATTACCTCTCTTTTAGCTATGACGAGCTGTTTCGTGCATTTTCGATAGGGTGTGTTTCTGCAGGCGGAACACTGAAGGTCATTGAAGATGGATCGGAGCTGAAACCGTACAATGTAGCGAAAGCATCCTTGCTCGCGCTGATGTCCTTGCAAATGGCTAAGGCGGGCTTCAGGGTGCCCGATGATGCTATGGCGGGCGACAGGGGCTTTCTTAAGATGATGGCAGGAAATGAGGATATTGACATTGTTGAGCCGCTTCGTGGGGGACTTTGGGCGATTATGCGGACTTATACAAAACCTTATGCTGCCTGTCGTTATTGTCATCCCGCCATCGAGGCGGCAATTGGTCTGGCGCGTGAGGAAAATATTCCTATTGGAGAGATAAAGCATGTTGAAGTTCGTACCTATGAACTTGCGGTAAGTGGCCACGATCATACTGCAATATCAGGCTCGTCATCTGCGAAAATGAGCATACCGTATGGAGTTGCTGTAGGGTATTTGCGTGGAAAAGCGGGACTTGCCGAGTATGCAGAGGAGACCGTTCGCGATTCCGAGGTGCTTGCCCTCTGTTCGAAGGTGTCTGTTATGCCTGATTTGGGTTTCACAAAGGCCTTTCCTGAGAAAACCGGTGCAACGGTAACCTTGGAGACTCGTGACGGATCAACGTTCGAGCGTTGTGTCGACTATCCGCTTGGAGAACCGGAAAATCCATTAGGCCTTGAAGATATTAAGTATAAGTTTCGCGAGATGTCAGCTTTTGCCGGCATGTCTGACGGTTGGCAGGAAGATGTGATACGGGCCGTATTCAATATTGAGGACGATTTACCTCGCTTGCTAAAGATTTTGGAACGGAGGACTAATCTATGAAGACGATCTTCGGAACCATGAATATAGGGCAGCAGGTGTTCGAGGACGATGCGGTTGAGATGCTTGGCATGTTCAAGGAAGCCGGAGGATCCGAGCTGGACACCGCATATGTCTACAATGATGGCGAGTGCGAGGCGATCCTCGGCAAATGCCTGAAGCGCTTCGACGCGGGGTTCTCCCTAGCCACGAAGGCCAACCCGCGCGTGACAGGGAGGCTCGACAAGGCTTCCGTGATAGCCCAGCTCGACAGGTCTTTGGAACGGCTGGGGGTCTCTTCGGTCGGTATCTTCTTCCTTCATTTCCCGGACGAGAGTACTCCCATTAGAAGCGCATTGGAGGGGTGCGCCAAGCTCCACGAGCAGGGCAAGTTTGAGGAACTTGGTGTGAGCAATTTCCCGTTGTCGCTCGTGGAAGAGATGCTGCCTGTGTGTGACGAGTTGGGATGTCCGCGACCGACGGTGTTTGAGGGCGTCTACAACGCGCTCAGCCGCAAGGCGGAGGAGGTCCTTTTGCCCAGCCTGAGCAGATTTGGCATCCGCTTCCATGCATACAACCCGCTTGCTGGGGGGATGCTCACGGGGAAGTACAAGAGTCTTGATGCTAAGCCGAATGAGGGTCGGTTTGCCCTGCGTGCGAGGAGCTACCAGGAGAGGTACTGGAAGAAATCCTATTTTGATGCAGTGGGGTTCATTGTCGACGCCTGTTCGCGCGAGTCGGTCCCGGTCGCCGAGGCAGCACTCAGGTGGATAGCTAAGCACTCGATGCTGGATGAGTCGCGCGGCGACGCGGTCATTGTTGGTGCCTCGAAAATCGAACAGCTTGAGCAGAACCTCGCCGCCCTCAAGGCTGACTTCCTGCCGGAGCAGATTGTCGCGGCGATGGACGATGCATGGGGGATGGTCGCGGACGAGGCACCTGAGTACTACCGCTTCTACCGCAGCGGGGAGGCGGTGGTTTGATGGATGCCCAAGGATTCGTCGAGGCTCTCGAGAGGGCGGGCGTGACGTTCTTCGTCGGCGTCCCCGACTCCTATCTGCACGGGTTCTGCTCTGCTCTGGGGTCAGATTGCGGTTCGAGGTGCAATCTGACGGCTGCCAACGAGGGTAATGCCGTCGCCATGGCCGTTGGGAGGCATCTCGCCTCTGGCGACGTCCCGCTTGTGTACCTGCAAAACTCAGGACTCGGGAACGCGATGAACCCCCTCGCTTCGCTCGCGTGTAAGCCGATGTTGGGCGTCCCCATGATCCTGCTGATCGGCTGGCGGGGGGATCCTAGCCATTCCGATCACGTACAGCACGAGCTGCAGGGAAAGATCACGCCAGGCATACTCGAGAGCCTGGATGTTCCTTTCATAGTTCTCGAGGACGGCGCGGACGCAGCCGAGACTTCCTCTTGGGCGGTCTCCGCCGCGCTCGAGGCAGGCAGCCCTGTCGCGATCCTCGTTCCGAAAGGGGTTCTGAGCGGGGTGAAGAGTCCCCTGGAGGGAGGGGCCTATCCACTTTCCCGGGAGCAGGCCATAGGGGCGGTGCTCGATGCCGCGCCCTGCGACGCCATCTTTGCCGCAACGACGGGTCGGGCATCGCGGGAGCTTTGGTGGCTGCGCGAGGCGCGCGGGGAGTCTCATGAATCCGACTATCTTAACGTCGGGTCGATGGGACACGTGTCCTCGGTCGCGCTCGGTATGGCGGTGTCCGACCCGGAGCGTGCCGTCGTGTGCCTTGACGGAGATGCGGCGGTGATCATGCATATGGGTTCGATGACGATGCCGGTGGTGGTGGGCACGTCGAATCTCCTGCATGTTGTACTGAACAATGGGGTTCACGAGTCTGTTGGAGGACAACCCTCCGCGGGCTATGCCGTAGATCTGACAGGGGTCGCGCGCGCGTGTGGCTACGAGACGGCGGCAAGCTTCGTCTCGACGCGTGAGGAGGTTGGCGAGGCGGTTCGCGACCTCTGCGCGCGGGATGGGGCTGGGTTCCTTGAGGTTCGCATAAGTCCTGGCATTCGGTCCGACCTGCCGCCGCTGGAGATCGACCCCGCACGCATGAAGCGGGAACTTATGGAGAGGTTCGGACTTCTCAGCTCGCTGCGTGCCTCGCAAAACCGTTCTTGACAACTTGAGAGAGAAAGGCTGACAGATGACAACGATGGATGACACGCGTGCGTTCCTGCGCTCCATAGGGCTTCCCGAGGGGGACGCCTACGACTTGCCGACTTCCGAGAAGCGCTTTCCTGACGGGGCGCAGTACCGCTTCGAGGTGCCGGGCATCCAGGGGCCGGCAGCGATGGAATCTCTGCTCGAGGCGTTGGAGGGTTATGGCATTCCGATCCATCGGGTGACGCAGACTAAGGGGATCATGACACTACTCGATTCCGAGATCGAGCGCATGGTCGCAATGGCCCACGACGCGCAGGTGCAGCTTATCCTCGCGATCGGGCCTCGCGCGACGACCGACACATCGGCGACGGCGAAAACGGAGGAAGGGAAGCGGATCGGGTACCGCCTGCGCGGCCAGGAGCAGATCGTGCGAGCCATTGAGGAGGTCAAGCGGGCCTCCGGACTCGGAGTGAGGGGCTTTCTGATTTACGACGAGGGCCATCTGTGGGTGCTCAACGAGGCGAGGAAGGCGGGCGAGATCCCGTTCGACTGTCGGTTCAAGATGTCGGCGCATGCGGGGATTTCGAACCCCTGCTCGGCGAGGTTGATGGAATCCATCGGGCTCGATTCCGTAAATCCGGTGCGCGATATCCAGCCGCAGATGCTCTCCGCGATACGTCAGGCCATCGATATCCCTATTGACATTCATACGGAGAATCCTGCGAGTTCGGGTGGCTTCATCCGCCATTATGAGGTTCCTGAGATGATCCGCATTGCTTCCCCGCTGTACTTGAAGACCGGTGGGAGCGTCGCGGGGACGCACAGCTGGGATACGACCGCCGAGCAGGCAAAGCAGAGAGCCAAACAGGTTGCGCTCGTCCGGCGTGTCATAGAGGCATATTATCCCGAGGCCATTTGCTCACCTCGTGGGTCGATCGTGTAGGGCGGAGGGAAGCCATGCGCCATCACCGCTACAATCCGGACTTTGTGTTTGTCAAGGAGCCTGTCGAGTTTAATAGGACGACGGACAGGTCGCTTCTGCGCTACTGCTTGGGTGCCACCATGTACATGCCAGGCTACCAGGACTTCACCCTGAAGATCCTAAATGAGTGGCTACCTGGACTTACGTCCATGGTTCTCTGCTTCGAGGACGCGTGTCCTGAGGGAAGGCTGTCAGAGGCCGAGGAGAACGCGCTGCGGCTGCTCGATGAGGTTGCCGATGCGCTCGACGAGAGCAGGGTCGACCCCGGTAGCATCCCGCTCGTGTTCTGCAGGGTTCGATCGCTCGAGCAGTTCATCCGTTTTGCTGACCGTGTGACTCCGAAGATGGCACGCGTGCTGTGCGGGTACAGCTTCCCGAAATTCAACACTAGGAATGGTGAGGCATATCTGAAGCACCTCGCTGCGATCAATGCGCGCTACGACGAGACGATCTACGGCATGCCCATCATCGAGGACGCGCGCGTCGCATTTAAGGAGAGCCGCCTGGGCGAGCTGTCCGGCATCCGCGAGATTCTCGACGAGCGTAACGACTTGGTGCTTCAGGTGCGCGTTGGTGCTACCGACTTCAGCTCGTGCTTCGGCGCGCGACGTGGAGTGGACTACTCCATATACGACATCATGACGGTGCGTGAGATTCTGTCAGACATCCTCAATGTGTTCAGTCGAAACAACGACTACGTCGTCTCCGGGCCGGTCTGGGAGTACTTCCGAGCGAGTAAGGACATGATGTTCGATGACTTGCCGACCTTCGACATTGAGGACCGGCTGCTCCGGCGGCATCGCATCTTCAACGAGGAGGTGGACGGCCTTCTTCGTGAGGTTATCCTGGACAAGGCGAACGGCTTTGTGGGGCGGACGGTCATCCACCCGACGCATGTGAAGTATGTCAACGCACTCCAGGCGGTGACGCAGGAGGAGTTCGAGGACGCATCCCAAATTTTGGCTACTGATGGTGGCGTGGTGAAAAGCGTGAGCGCCAACAAGATGAACGAGATCGGACCCCATATGAAATGGGCGGAGAAGGTTTGTACTCGGGCTGCGGCGTACGGGGTTATCGAAAACGAAACAAGCTACGTTGAGTTGTTCGGGGGAGGCGGCAACGGTGGGGGGGATTAGGCACATTTCTCTGCCCGTCTTCGACCTCTCCAACGTGGTCGTCGGGGATCGCGTTACGTTTTCGGGTCTTATTGTTTGTGGCCGGGATGCAGCTCTCCCTCGCGCGTGCGCCCTGCTGTCTGAGGGGAGGGGCGACGAGCTGGGCGTCTCACTCGATGGAGCAGCGGTGCTTCATACCGCTGTCAGTTGCGCGGGAATAGGGCCTACGAGTAGCAATAAAGTTGAAATAGAAGAGAGCTTTGAGCCATTGTGTGAGGTGGGCGTAAAAGTATTTCTCGGTAAAGGGGAGATTTCTTCTCGGACGGTTGCTGTACTTGCAAAGTACAACGCCATATTTGCCGTCGTTCCCCCGGTGACCGCCCTGCTTGGCCGCGAGATGCGCTCGATGCGCTGTGCGGCGTTTCCGGAGCTCGGCATGGAGGCCCTGTGGGAGGTTGATCTGCGTGGCTGTCCGGCGGTTGTCGCGGCGGCGGGAGGAATGAGTATGTTCGACAAGGGGGCCTCGCTGTGACGGACATCGACGTTGTGAAGGCTGTGGCTGAGTGCCTCGTGCGGGCCGGGTCGACTTTTCCCGATGACAGGAAACGTGCATACCGGAACGCAATCTTGGCCGAGACGGACGTCGTAGCGAAATGGCTGCTCGAACAGATTCTGGAGAACGCCGAGGCGGCGGAGGCCGCCAAAAGCCCTCTGTGCGACGACACGGGAATTCCTCACGTTGTGGTTGAGGTGGGAAGGAACCGAGCCCTCACGGGTGTCCTGCTCGAAGATATCGAGCAAGGGGTTGCAGAGGGGTTGCGGCTCCTGCCTGGGCGTCCCATGGCGGTGAAGGGTGACGAGGAGGAGCGGCTTGCCCAGACGCTCGGCATGTACGACGACCCTTCTATGGTAAGGGTAGCTCCGGTTGCTATCCGTCGTGCCGAGGGGGAGGACGATACGTTGCGCGTGCACATCCTTCTATTCGGCGGTGGTCCGGCGATTCGAGGGAGGAGCTACCGGGTATTTCACCGGCATGACGCTACATGCGTTGAGAACCAGATAGTCGAGTGGGCTATCGAGGCGTGTTCCCAGCTCGGCTGTACTCCCTGTACGCTGGCGGTGGGCATCGGGCGCTCTCACTACGAGGCGGCCTCGCTCATGTTACAGGCTCAGATTGATGGGTGTTGCGATATCCAGTCGCCCATGGAGAGACGCATTACCAAGCGCGTGAACGAGGGTGGTTTGGGCGTGCTCGGCATGGGTGGCTCGACGACAGCTCTCGCGACCTTCCTCAAGATAGGACCCGCAAGGGCGAGCGGCGTGCGAATTGTGTGCCTGCGCCCTTGCTGCTGTTTCGAACCGCGGATCGCGAGTACGGAGCTGTAGTATGACCACCATAGAGGAAAAGAAGCGAGCTGCGGGAAAGTCAGCAATCTGGTACACGCTCTCGTCCTTTCTCACGAAGGGACTTGGATTCATAACCATACCGATCTTCACTCGCATCATGACGACGGGTGAGTTTGGTCTCTTCAATAATTTTGCCGCTTGGCAGGTCATTCTTCTCGCGGTTTTAAGCTTGGAAAGCTATGCTACGCTGAATCGCGCGCGTCTCGATTACGAGGGGCGCGCATTGCAGGAGTATCAGTTTACGGTTCTAACCTGCGGTATCGTGCTGACAGCCATCGTTTCTCTGCTTTTGTTTGTTGTGCCCTCCATTCCGGAAAGCGTAACGGCACTCGACAGGCAATATCTGTATATGATGGCGCTTTACCTGGTGTTCTATCCTTCGTTTAGCATGTTTCAGACCTTGCAGCGCGTGCAATATCGATACAAGCTGTCTGCAGGGCTTTCTGTGGCTGCTTCATTGCTGGCGACGGCTTTAAGCGTCGCTCTTGTCGTCGGCTTGCCCGATGCCTTGATGGGACGAATCGTAGGGCAGTATGTTCCTTTCGCCGTGCTTGGTATGGTGTTCTATGTCTGGTATTGGAAGACGGGCGGATCATTTCGCCTCAAGTATCTGCGTTACGCCCTTCCTCTCTGCATCCCTTTGATAATTGCGACGCTTGGAAGTCAGGTGCTGCTTCTTGGATGTCGGATTGTTACCCAGCATTCCAGCGGAGCTGATCAAGTTGCTTTTCTCAGTCTTGCCACAACGGTTGCCAATATTGCGCTTATCCTGATCACGGCGCTTAACAATGCCTGGGCACCGTGGCTTTACGATTGTCTAGAAGAAAAGGAGTACGGGCGGGCGCGAAAGGTGTTTCAAGCGTATGCGGGAGGTATAACCGCGCTCATTGTCGCAGTGAACTTGCTCGGGCCTGAACTCGTGTTGATTTTGGGAGGGGAGTCCTATCTTCCTACAGCGCAACTCGTGCCTGCCTTTATGGCGACATGCTTGTTCAGCATGATTGCCAGGCAGTATGTTTTCATCGAAACGTATCACAAGGACGTGCGGGCAGGCGGAATTGCGACGCTTGCGTTTGGTGTAGTGAATATTCCTCTGTGCTATCTGTTTATCGAGTTTTTCGGGTTTGAATCCGTTGGCTATGCGAATATTGTTAGCAACATGGCGCTTATTGTGGTGCATAAGGTGATTGTACGCCGGTTTGATACACCCGACATTTTTTCGCTCAAGGAAATAGGGATACCGACGCTTGTGGTACTGGTTGCCATTCCTGCGAGCCTTGCGCTTTATGCTGCCGAGGCTCCGTTCGTCCGATACGGACTTGTGGTTGCAGTGTTCGTGTGCTGTATTGCGCTCGTTTCAAGAAGCGGATTGCTGCCTAAGAGCCTTATGCGAAAGAAGAGCCGCTAGCACGTATGTGGGCACCGTCCTTTGCATCAAATTTTACGGGTGTTTTCAAGCGTGTGTACACCCTAGCTCGATCCCGCCCAACAGCCTCGTTTTCGACAGAAAAGAGACGGTGGTTCGAATGAGAGAAGCGTCAGCATTCCCATCACTGAGGCAAACCGTCAAATGTATACAGATGTAAAGCATTTACTTAAAAAACGCTTTACCCCGACGCGCGCTATCTCTTTGTGGATATAATCCCAGTTAGGCTCCTCAAAAGCGCTTTCGTGTAAGTGGCGATCAGGATAAAACAGCCGGTAGGTCTCATCATCGGAGAGATCTTTGACGTCATCCCATCCGATGCCGCGCTTAGAGGCGATATCAAACACCTCGCAGACCGACAGCATGGACATGCGCCGACTTGACATTCCCTGTTCGCGAAGCTCCATGATAAGCTTCACTTTGATTTTTCTCGCCATGTGTCCTTCTCCTTTCATCTTAGGTTGCATGGCGAGAAGGATTGTAAGGAGAAGCAGTGGACTGATACGAAAGGTGCGAAACAGGTGATACCGAAGCGGTGAAACGGTTGCTAAACGAGGTGATACTCAAACCGCAAAACGGGTGCTACTGATTACGCGCAATATTCACTAGCAAAGGAGGTATTAGATGTCAAAGCGAAAGAGCATAAACGATAACGTGCATGGCCTAATTCGTATTACACGCCTCGAGAGCAGAATCATGTCCCAGGAAGTATTTAACAGGTTGCATAATGTGTACCAGAACTCGGTTGCGTATCTGACGTGGCCTTCGAATCGAAACCAAAGGTTCGAGCATTCGATTGGAACTATGAAGCTCGCGGGAGACATGTTTTTCCATTCCGTAGAGAACGCAGAGGGCACAATAATAGAAACCTTTCTTGAAGAGGTTTCCAAGGAAGTTCTGCAGATTCTTAATGCCATGAACAACGACAAGGTGGAAATGGTGATGGGCGATCGCTTTGCGGGTTCCATCGACACTGTGAGAAAGGCATGGGAAAACAAGAGATCATTCTCCGATACGGAGCGCGGCGATGAGGGGGAGGATTGCTCACTGCCGATTTGTGACAGCTTCCTCATTCCGAGCAACGTTAAGGAAGAGTTTAAGTCCGTCTGTTATTTGGCTGTGGAGTCGGTTAGGGTGGCGGCGATGCTCCACGACATAGGTCATCTGCCGTTCAGTCATGCCGTGGAAAAAGCGCTTGAGGACTTGTACGATACCGTACAGAAGCGCAAGAACGCTGGCGAATTCGTTAACAATGCGCGGGTGGGCTCTTTTATCTCGGCGATGAAGTCTTGCGGCAGGGGAAGGGACGATGGTAAAGCACTCCACGAAGCGATGGGGGATACTCTGACCGAGCTGCTCTTCAACCAGGTAGTTAAGGATGCACGCGGTATTGATCCGAGTATGGATCGCTCGTATATGGCTCTTGAGTACTATGTAGTCGGCGAGATGGTGAAGAAGATTTTCAACGAGGAGGGCATTTTCCAGTGTCTTCATCGGATCGTTGATTCGACTGTCGATGCCGACAGGCTGGATTTTGTTAAGCGTGACAGCCTTAGCTCGGGGTTCGGAGGCGGTGCTGTTCCATACAGCCAGATCATAGATTCGATGAAACTCATAAGGAGAAGCAGTGGGGATTTTGCGTTCGCGTTTTCCTTGAAATCCTCCACGTCGATTGCAACCTTTCTGAGACAGCGCTATCAGAACTATGACACTATAGTCTTTCACCATCATGTGGCGAAGACCGAAGAGCTCCTGCGGCGGGTCGTGATAACTCTCGGGAGAATGTATTTCGAGCAGAGTTCGACAAGCGGGATGCAAATCCACCAGGGCTTAGGAAGCGGAGGAAGGCTGCCAAGCGATATAAGCGGACTTTGGGAGCCTTTTGCTGACAGGGACTCCTGCGGACGGAATCGAGAGGTTCGTGTTTTCGGACAGTGGAATGATGCCTGGTTCATGTCTATGCTGACAGGGGAGTATATCGCCCTCTCGGCTCAAAACGAGTCGGGCGAGTTGGAGAATGACGAGAGCAGGGAGAAGAAGCTCTTGTTTGATCAGCTTGCTTCACTCTTATACGGGCGAAAAGGTTACGCTTCTCTGATCAAGCGCTATGAGCATGTCGGCATCATAGATAAAGCGTTTCTTAGAGCCGCGCGCGGAAAAAACGACTATCTTCTTGAGTTGAGAAATAAGGTAAAGAGCAAAGGTGGAGATAACGGCGAAGGGGTTGAAGCTTCGGCGGTTGAAAGTCTGTTCGAAAGCCTGCTGTTTGGTAAAGGCAAGAATAAGGAAAGCGGTCAGGAGCCTGTTGATGGGCATGAAAGCTCGTGCGATTCAGGTCATTCAATCTGCGTCGTCTCGATTTTGAACGAAAATTACTCGGGATTCCCAACGGAGGACGACAAAGCGCCTGCTTCTTTCCCCGATTTGGTGCGCCACATTCTAAAAGACTGTCCTGATCTGCAGAATATGGGTGTCGAGGATATCATCGTCGTCTCCCGCAAGCTCGATGCGGGGGTGGGCAAGCAGATCTACCTTTACGATCCTGACGATCCTAATTTCGACAGCGAGCCGATTCCGTTTGGAGAGTATTCTAATATCCGGAAATCCATTGCGGTCGAGGAGGAGATGCGGCCGCCCTTCTTTATATTCGTCCACTTCAACAGAGACAAAGGAGAGGTGGAAGTCGAAAAAGCTAAAGCTGAGCTGCTTAGATACCTGGGAAAACGGCTTTTTGAATGGTTTTTGAAGTGCTATGAGACATTCTCTGACAAGGCGTGCTAAAATACTATCTTCGCACAGCGGACATGGCGGAGATTCTGGCATCGGTTTAAGTTGCAAGAAGAAAGGTTGCTAAATCGAAGCGCAAGAAAGGGATGGCTTATGTGCAACTACAAAGTAACAGAAAAAACAAGCCCTTCGTTCGTTTTATACAACTTGGTGTTCGGAGCGCCAAAAGCAGGCGTAATTAATTCCGAAAGTCTAGCTGGCGAATTGGCGCGATACAACAAGGACATCGACAGAAAATTGATAGACGATAGTTTGGCTCAGTGGTATAGAGACGGTCGGCTGAACTCGTGCCAAGGCGGGTATGTCTTAGCTTAATTGGTTCTATCTGATTTCAAGTGTGTGGACAGTGATCTGAGCTACACCGTGCCAGCTCGATGAAACGTTCATCGAGTAGCTTTATATGTATTTATGTTTGGTGTTATTTTTGGTTATGGAATTGCTCCACTGGGCAGTTGATATGAGTAGGGCATTGTCAAGAGGCAATAATGGCCCAGACTGGGAAGTCTCCAGTCTGGGCCTGTTTATCTTGTGCGCCGGACATGGCGCGTTTTCTCATGGGTGAAAGTCCCTAGCGCGCCCGGCAGCGGGAAGCGCATAGCCTCTCGTCTTGGGTGTCCACTGCGAGGTGGAATCTGAAAAGTTGCCAAGTGAGTAATCGCCCTTTTTAGGGCCAGCAATATTGCGACTGAGAACCACCAACCCCAAAGCCCGTTATTGCCCATAAGAGCCATCAATGTTCCAGATAAGAGCAACCTGCTGTTACCTGAATATTGCACGTCATTCGGTGCACGATTTCGCTAACCATCGGTGCACCGTCCCATAGCTTGCCGGTGCGCACCGATGCACCTCACCCTCCTTTCTAAAATTGGTCTTGGACACGATAGGTGTCTTCGAAAAGACCAGAGAAAGGAGAAGAAAATGGTCAAATACAGTGTTGAGATCGATGTTTGTGCCAACCCATCTCCCATGAGATAAGTAAACGCCAAAACTGCCGCGTCTTCTGCGTGATTTAGCTCCATGCCACAATTGCCTCACCCAAATTTAGGAAAGAGGCAACTTATGGGCAATATCGACAATGAGATCCGCAAAATGAGGTTTGAGCAGGTTGAGCGTATGCTCAACTCAGACACTACCGTTGCTGAGTGGTGCAGGCTCAACAAAGTCCCAGAGTCCACTATGTATCGCTGGCTTAGGATCTTTCGCGATACCAATGGAGCCGACGATAAGCAAAACGGCTGGATCGAGCTTGATCGCAAAGAAATCAAAGCTGCCAAAGTGACTAATAAACCTGATTGGTACCCACAATCAACTGAACTGGTACCGTGAATAAACAGTTGTTGGTACCGTGAGTAAACAATCTTGGTACCGCTTGCATCGAGCATAGAATCCCGTAACGAGCATCCAATTCGGGATGCCGTAACGGAAAGGGGCTCGATGCCTATGTCAAAGAACAAAAAGATCCTCATGATGCTCACCAAAGGAGGGATGAGCCAAGCCGATATCGCTTCTGCGCTTCATGCGAGCAAGCGCGATGTCTCTGCCGGGGCAAGGGCGATTCGGGAATACGGCTTGACCTTCGATGCCGTGAGCGAGATGGACGTCGATGCCATCGATGATCTCTTCTTTCCCAAAAAGGGGCGCAGGCCAAGCGATGTATATCTCCAACAGGATGCATATTACATTGATTTCAGTGCACCGTTCCATGCATTGTCGGTGCATCGTTCCGTAGTTCATCGGTACATGCGTATGCGTGCATCGGTGCAGGCAAATAGATTCACCCGCACCGATGGCAATGCGTTTGTTGTGCTTAAGAGTTGTTCTTCTTATGACTAGTAAACTCTCGTGGTACCGTCGATCAACTAACTTGGTACCGCGAGTCAACGATTATTGGTACCGCGGGAACTTGCTGTTCCCGCGGTACTACTGCTATTCAGCTTGGTTTTTCTTGGCGAGATGCATATTGCGCGCAAACTGTTGCGCTGTTCCGCGGCTCACTGGTGTATCGTTCCGCCTTTTGCTGGTGCGCGTTTCCGCGCGCCGATGGTGTGATGAAGATGTCCGCCGGAGCTTCGGTATTTCATGCTTGCAAACTAGATGTCCGAGGAGCATGGAGTATGGAAAGTTGGGTAGGTTATTTGACCGCCTAGACAGCTCGACTACAAAACATCTATCGAAACAGAAAACTATCCAAATACTTACAAATTATCATGATAATGGTAGCTATTTACTACCTTTTATGCTTAAATTTGTAAGCATGAAGTTCACTGAGTACATAAATAACCACCATGCATTCACCGTTGAAGCTCTGCTGGCGGCGGCGGATTCACCTGCTGCGGCTAGGCAGCAACTCAAAGAGGCTACAGCTTCTGGATTGGTCGAGCGGGTGCGCAGAGGGCTCTACATCTCCAATGCGACTAGATTTGCGGGAGAAAGTGTAGACCCCTACGAGGTTGTCACTGCGCTTGATGCAGAAGCAATACTTTCCTATCACAGTGCCCTTGAAGCGCACGGAGTCGCCCACAATGTCGGCTTCGAGTGTCACTTTCGCACGG
>CAYWNN010000001.1:0-30539 GCA_964459685.1 uncultured Coriobacteriaceae bacterium | reverse complement strand
AATTCGAGCAGGGTATCGAAGGTATTTCTAATATTTAAGTAGCTGCAGCGATTCATTACATCGGAGCGCGTAATAAGCACCTGACCACAGGTTATACCATGTACATCAAGTGCCTCCGCATAGGCCTCGGTAAGAGATGCCTGACCAGCAGCACTACAAGCCTGAAGTACTGGCAGCTCACACGGACGCTCTTCGAGCTTGAGACGCTCCATACCGGCAGCAATCGCACCACTCGATACGATGACGACGCGATTTCCTTGGGCGACAAGCTCTGCTACCTGATTACATACGTTAGAAATGTAGCTTCTATCCAAAGCTCCCGTTGCATCTACCAGTGTTGATGAACCGATTTTTACCACAATAAGGCGAGATGTATGGTGCGCCTTCTGCATGCTTACCTCCTAGCCATTCCATACATTATCGCCGAGAACACTATCTTCTCTATCATCAAGCTCTCGAAAGACATCTTCGGATGCAGCCCCCTCATAATTGAAGGTATAACCAAGTATCTTTACTTCATCACCGGGGACACAACCCGCTTTCTCTAAGGCATCATCAAGACCTATACGATTAAAACGATGCTGCAGATAGGTGATGGCTTCATCGTTATCCCAGTCTGTTTGGACCACCATGCGCTCGATTGAGGTGCCACGAACACGCCAGCTATGTGCACTCTCACGAATGAGCTCAAATGAGCGCTCACGTTTCCTGCGCTTGCTTTCCCACATATGGTTGAGATCGTGCCTCATGGGCTCAAAGTCAAGCGTACGACGAAGACGGCTTACCTCGTCTGCACATATTGCTTCAAGCTGAGCTATGCCATCTCCGGTAAGAGCCGAAACCTTCAGAAGACGGCGTGAGTCTTTTGCCACGCGCTCCTCAAGGGCTTTAAGACGCTCTTCCGTGTTTGGCATGTCGCACTTATTTGCTACGACGATCTGTGGTCGCTCGGACAAGGCGGCTGCATAGGCTACAAGCTCGTGGTTGAGCATCTCGTAGTCCTCTATTGGGTCGCGTCCTTCCATGCCACCTGAAATATCAATCACATGAACGAGTAAGGCGCTGCGCTCAATATGACGTAAGAAATCGTGACCTAAGCCCTTCCCTTCACTCGCCCCTTCAATAAGACCTGGTACATCAGCACACACGAAGGATGAGCCCCCGGGAGCCTTTACGACACCAAGGTTAGGAATGAGTGTGGTAAAGGGATAGTCGGCAATCTTTGGTCGGGCAGCACTCATGCGCGCAATAAGAGAGCTTTTACCAACACTCGGCATACCAACCAGCGCAACATCTGCGAGCAATTTCATTTCCAGCTCTATCCAGTGTTCTTGAGCTGGCTCTCCCTTTTCCGCAAATGCTGGGGCGCGTCTCACCGAGGTAACAAAGTGAATATTGCCGCGCCCGCCAACTCCTCCAGGACCCACGACTAAACGCTCATGCGGGTGAGTTAAGTCGGCAATCTCAAACAGAGGTTCCATCGTTTCAGGATCGAGTTCGCGCACAACAGTTCCAACTGGTACTTCTAGGATGAGATCCTCTCCATCCTTTCCGTGTTTTCGCGCTCCTTGACCATGCGTTCCACGGCTTGCCCGAAAATGATGTTTAAAGCGATAGTCGATGAGTGATGACTTTTGAGGGTTTACCTCAAGGATGACATTGCCACCATGTCCTCCATCGCCCCCGTCAGGCCCACCTTTAGGAACGTGAGCCTCACGGCGAAAGGACATACATCCTGCACCCCCATCGCCTCCGCATACACAAATGCGCGATAGGTCTAAAAACATACTGTTATGAGATGCCGCCACGGTTCATGCTCCTCGCCTCAATACCCACGTCCAAGATTACATCATGCTCAATAGGTGCTGGCTTACAGCCTTAGCAGCTTGTACTACAAAAGGAATGCTATGACAGAAGGTCCCTCAGCGTAAAGCCAAGAGACCTTCACACATACAAGGAAAATTGTAATGCTGCTTTGCGCTTATGCCTCGACAGCCTCAACGGGACGAACATGCACTTTGTGCTTATTTCCCTTTGTGAACTCAACAACGCCATCGGTAAGAGCGAACAAGGTATCGTCCTTACCACGTCCCACGTTGTCACCGGGAGTAATGTGAGTACCGCGCTGGCGCACGAGAATCTCACCACAGGAAACAAGCTGCCCGGCAAAACGCTTCGTACCAAGGCGTTTAGCTTGTGAATCACGACCATTGCGTGATGTGCCTTGACCCTTCTTATGTGCCATAGAAAACCTACCTATCTGCGCAGATGCGCACGTCTCTGCTCTTTTGTCTTATTAGTTTGTTCTGCCTACTCAGAAGTTTCGGATGATGTTGCAGCCTCGGTCTTCTTAGTGCTGTTCTTGGCTGCAGCTGTCTTCTTGGGAGCCCTCCTCTTGCGGGCAGAAGCAGGAATGTCACCTACCTCAAGACGAGTGTAGTTTTGCCTGTGACCCCTAGTGCGCTGGTAGCGCTTGCGCTTATGGAACTTAAAGACAAGCTGCTTTTCGCCCTTATGATGGTCAACTACTGTGCACTCAATTTTAGTTTTCTCAAGACCAACAACTGTTGTCTTTTTACCATCATTGAGCATGAGAACATCAAGTTCGACCTTATCACCAGGCTCAACATTGAGCTTTTCAACATCGATAAGATCACCTTTAGCGACTTTATACTGCTTGCCGCCTGTGCTAACTACTGCGTACATGCTTTCCTCTCGGTATTGACTCTCAGGATTGAGAAATTGTGCAACAGCAGAATACTTTACCACCGAGCTAATACCCGGTCAACGATACAATCTCCACGCTCAACGCATATATGCTATGAAGCTTTTTGACGGTGACGCCAAATTGATTGCACAAGCCCCGCGCTTATTAATTGTCCAAGCATCGATGACGAGCCATAGCTGATAAATGGCAAAGGAATGCCCGTAATAGGCATGACACCTAAGCACATGCCAACACTTTGTAATACCTGAAACGTCAGCATAGCGGCAACACCTACGAGAACAAGTTTTTCAAAGGAAGACTCAAGCCGGATGGCAAGGGCAAGAATTGAGAGCACAAGCCACGTGAACAAGCCAAGAAGAAGCATAGCCCCCACAAATCCGAATTGCTCGCTGAGCAAGGCAAAAACGAAGTCGGTATGAGCGTAAGGCAAAAAACCTTGCTCAGCTTGGGTAGCATTGCCAATTCCCTTTCCAAAAAGCCCACCTGAACCAACGGCAATCATAGCCTGCCGAAGGTTATATCCTGAGCCTGTTGGGTCAACCGAAGAATCGATGAACACTATAAGACGGTTCAGCTGGTATTCCTTCAGGATCTTAATAGGAAAATCGGATAGAGACGAGGTGTAAACGATAAGAACAACAGATGCAATAAGCAGTGCAAGTGTTGCGAGTACCCAGGAACGCTTCGCTCCCCCACAAATAATTATTGCTGCACCTAGCACAAGAATAACAAGGCCTGTTCCGAGGTCCGGCTGGGTAAGGATGAGGATAAACGGAATGAGCAGGGTAATACACAGCTTTATATAGTCCCTAAGCGTTTCGATGCGACCATTATGCTCAGCGGTAATCGCAGCCATAAGAAGAATGGTTACTGGCTTGGCTATCTCTGAGGTTTGAAGCGTAAGCCCGATGAAGGGAATACGAATCCAGCCAGTCATACCGTTGGCGGTATAGCCCAAGCCCGGCAGGCTTGGTAGCAGCATCAAGGCAATGTCGAGGGCGAGCAGTACATTGGTCTTATTTGCAAATACTCGCACATCGTAGCGCCACACAATATATGCAGCTATCCCGCCTATGCCAACGCCAAGCATCTGACGCGGAAGTGAAGCATCATCAATGGATAAGGAAGCCGACCAAACTACTACTAATCCGTAAATAATAAGAAGGACGAGGGGAACAAGCGCGGGTAAATACAGCTTGGCAGTGAGCGGGTTATGGGTGAGCATGCTTCTAAAGGAGCCCTTGGACCTTGAGCCATGAGTAAAACTCTGCTGCAGGTGCATCCCAGACTTTTGACTTGATGGAGTATTGAGTAACATGGCACACCTAGCGGACATTCTGCGTTGAAACGCTGCTTGCAGTATCAGGCTCATCGTAAATTACACCAAGAGTATCGCGCACAGCATAGAGCGCTGAATTGGAACCAAATCCGCCTTCTTCCATAACGCAGGCAAGAACATATTGAGGATCATCTGCCGGTGCATAGGCGCAGAACCATCCCGTGTGATCGTGACCAGTTACCTCACCGGTACCAGTTTTGCCCGCAACCGTAACCGATAGATTGGTAAAGTGAGCAGCCATAGATGCGTCCTCTTCATATATGACGCTTACCAGTGCATTTTTAACGAGCTCGAATGAGGATGCATCTTCTTCTACCTGATGAATTGCTTCTGGTGCATATTCAATAACAGAGCCTGAACCTGCTTGTGAGCGAACCTCTTTAAGAAGATGTGGCCGCCAAATAGTTCCGTTGTTTGCAATCCCCATATACGCGCAGGCCATCTGCAATGGAGTAACCAAAATATCACCCTGACCTATAACAAGGTTTGTGAGATCTCCGCCCTGCCACGTGCGATCTTCATCGGAGTAGTCTGAGAAGTAATTCCATTTCCACTCTGCATCGGGTACGCGACCATAGCTCTCACCGGGTAAGTCCACTTCTGTTACTGAGCCTAAGCCCCACTTACGAAAGGTCTCCTGTATACCCTCCTGGTTGTCAGAATAATAAAAGTCCTTGGCAATTTCGTAGAAAACAGGGTCACAGGAATAGACAATCCCCGAGCCCAGAGTCATCGTGCCATGACCGTCCTCGTTCCAGCAGTACTGACCATAGGCTTCACCGAAGCCCGTCCAAAAGCCCGAACAGTAATAGGTACTGTCTTGTGTTGCAATGCCGTAATCAAGTGCGGCGAAGGCAGAGAGTGGCTTAATGGTAGAAGCCGATACATATAAGCCAGCGATAGCTCTGTTGAGTAGAGGATATCCTGCATCTTCTGATGAAATGGCTTCCCAGTCGTCATTTGAGATACCCCCAATAAAAGCTGCTGGATAATAGCCAGGGGTATTTGCCATAGCAAGTACTGAGCCATCCTTTGCGTCAAGTACCACTATGGCACCACATGAACAGTTGGTATAGCCAGCTTGATGAGCCATCTCTATGGCATGCTCAAGACCAGCTTCAGCACCTGCCTGAATGGTGCTGTCTATGGTTAAGACCAAATCGGAACCTGATTGTGGAGCTACCGATGTAGATTGTTCTAATACATTTCCATCAGCATCAACATATACCGTTTGCTCACCACGAATGCCTTGTAACACTGCCTCGTATTGATACTCAATACCAGACTGCCCCACCGTATCACCAAGCTCATATTCAATAGAGCTATCATCAGAGGCACTTGCATCCACCTGTTCCTGGGTAACACTTCCGGTATAACCAAGGACTTGAGAGGCTAAGCTGCCTTGTGGGTAGATTCTTTGCACCCGTTCTTCAATTGATACGCCATCGAAGATATATGAACGCTCCTGAATCATTGCTACTGCGCGATTGGTCACATCGCTCATAACGGTACGGGCTGACTGAGCACCTTCAGATTCACTCTGTATCTTTCGCAGGCACGCAACCATAGGCATGCCCAACAAATTGGCTAATACCTGTACTTCAACAGCATCATCAGCGACATCTGCATCCGCCACAACGGCAAGACTTGAGCGATTGCTCACCAACTCTTCTCCGTTGCAATCGAGAATACGCCCTCGAGCTGCATCTGAGGTAACGGTACGCGTACGATTGCTCTCTGCTTGTGCGGTGTATTCATCGCCAGAAATCAGCTGCATATGCCAGAGGCGAATAGCAAGGAAGGCAAAGATAGCACTGCATATTCCCCCCATGGCCATAAGACGTGTTTTAAAGCCTTTTTCTACGGAGGAATCTGAGCCGCCTGATGCGCGAGGTCCTTGCCCGCCAATATCAAAGGATAAGCTGCGCTTCGTACGTAGGAGCCATGCGGCAACAAGCAGCGCAACAACGATGACGCATACCACTATCCCTATGTAGAACATAGTGCCCATGCTTTTCCTAGCTGCCAGGTGTATTGAGGTAATGGGTACGCCCTCTTTTTAGATGGCTCCCACCCCCACCGAAGCTCGAAGCTTGTGAGCGAATAGCGAGGAAATAGTAGGCAATGAAAAAAGGAATACAGGTAAGCACAAAGCTTGGCAGTGCTCGTAAAAATATGATTCCAAAGAGTGAGTGTGATTCACCCACAATAAGCATGGTGAGGTTATAGACCAAGGAGCAGCACATATTTGCGGCAAGAAACATGCCAACGCATATAGGATGGTCATCAGAGAAACGATTTCGACACTCCCGTCCCAAAAGATACGAGGTGAGCGTTAATTCAAATGCCATAAGACCAACAGGACCCGTAGTCGTGAGATCAAAGAGCAGACCGGCAAAAAATCCGCATACCGTCGCAAATGAACCACCATAGCGAAGTGCCACAATCGTCGCAAAGACGAGCATGAGATTTGCACGCCCATTCGCAAGACCAATATAGGGCACGAGGCTCAGCTGAATAAAAATACATATGCATGCGAATACCGCAGTAAAGCGACGTGCTTGATTGTTGTCATTTACCTGCATGCCTGCTCCTTGTAAGGACAGCTAGGCTGAGCTGTCTTCTTCATCAGAGTCATCATCTGTACTGCTATCTGATGTAACTGCTTCAGAGCTCGTATAGTCAGATTCGGTGGCTTGTTGGCTATCGGTAATCGATGTTATTACCAACACTTCCTCCAAGGCATCAATATCTACTATGGCCTCAACAGAGATCTCGTAATATACTGCCCCCTCGGGCTCCTCTACATTGGTAACAATCCCTATGGGCAAACCCTTGGGAAATATCCCGCCAAGCCCGCTGGTAACAATAACGTCACCAACTTCAACATCGTAGTCGGTGCTTACCAGCTCGAGGGTAAGCGTGCCGGTAGCTGAACCTTGGAGTGTCCCAAGCGCTCGTGAACTTTGAATAACCACAGGAATAGCACTCTCTTCATCATCTATAAGACGAACAACCGAAGAGTAGCTTCCACATTCAATAATTTGTCCTACAACGCCGGTGCCAGAGCACACGGGCATCCCAACTTCTAAGCCAGAGGCTGAACCCTTTGAGATGGTAATGGTTGATGACCATGAATCGGTAGAACCACTAATGACGCTTGCAGCGGTAGACTCAAGCTCATAGCTCGACTGAAAATTGAGAAGCTCCTGTAAGCTATTTGCAAGAACTTCCGACTCCTCAAGCTCGGCAACACGCAAGCGTAAGGACTCGTTTTCCTCTTCTAGCTCAGAGAGCGTTGCGGTATCGGCAGTAAGGTTATGCAACACATTTGAAAGACCTACAAAAGGCCGCGTTATGAGCAAACCTGCGTATTCAAAAGGAATAGATACCACTGAAAAGGCATTTTTTGCAGCGGTGAGAGGACCAGAGCCACCTTCACGATTGCTTAGCGTAAAAAGTACCAGCGACACAACCAGCAAAATAGTACAAAGCCTGCCAGATGATGCTTTTGAGTTTGAACTCTTAAGACCTGCTCCCCCAAGACTTCTTAGGGCCATAAGGACCACCCACTAAGAAGCACTTTGTACGAAGCTGCCAGACAATGCATTAGCTTCAAGCACCTTTGCGCAGCCAATAACGACATTCTCCAGAGCAGTAGGGCTGACATTTACTGGAACGCCTGTTTCTTCACGGAGACGCTGATCTAAACCTCGCAAGAGACCGCCGCCACCGGTAAGCAGAATTCCGTAATACATAAGGTCACTTGCCAAATCGGGTGGCGTCGCATCCAAGGCATCTTTGACAGCCTTGGAAATTTCGTCGAGTGGACGGTCAAGCGATCGACGTATCTCTTCGCTTTCAATACGAACTGTTTTTGGAAGTCCGGTAATGATGTCGCGTCCATTAACCTCAACATCAAGCTCTTCAGCTAAGGGTGCCGCAGAACCAACCTTAATTTTAATGTCTTCAGCAGTGCGCTCACCAATAGAGAGGCTGTAGGCGTCACGAACATGGGCAAGAATTGCTTGGTCAAACTCATCACCCGCTGTGCGTATCGACTGCGACACAACAATGCCGCCCATAGCAATAACGGCAACCTCTGTCGTGCCACCACCAATATCAACCACCATGGAACCGGTTGGGTCTTCGATGGGCAAGTCTGAGCCAATAGCTGCTGCCATGGGCTCTTCAATGAGAAATGCTTGACGTGCACCAGCGCTAATAGTTGCCTCGAAAACAGCGCGTTTTTCTACTGAGGTAACGCCTGAGGGTACACAGACCACCACGCGCGGCCGTGGGGAAAGGAAGAAACGCTGACCTCGAGCTTTGTCAATGAAGTAGCGAAGCATTGCCTCGGTAACATCAAAATCGGCAATAACGCCGTCTTTTAAGGGGCGCACCGCAACAATAGAGCCAGGTGTACGTCCTACCATGCGCTTGGCATCAGTGCCAACAGCAAGCACACGATTTTCCGTCTTGTCAACGGCAACAACCGAAGGTTCATTGATGACTATGCCTTCGCCGCGCACGGAAACAAGTGTGTTGGCGGTACCAAGGTCAATAGCAAGATCGGTTCCGTAATCACCGAAAATAAGGTCGAACAACGACATATGGCAATGCTCCCAATTCGTTAGTTATACTTCGCTCGTTGTATCCTCGTCTTCACTCGATGTGGTAGATGAACTCGATGAGCTAGATGAGACAAGTGAAGATGTAGCACTCTCATCAATTGAATCATAAACGAGCTCTACAGAGGTTACCTTCCAGGTAATGCCATCGCGGATCATTTCTACTTGATATGTTTGTTCTCCTCCTGAAGACAGTGTTGCAACAACAAGCAAGGTGGAGTTGGACATATCCTTATCGATGCCTTCAACTTCAATAGTGGCATCGTCGGGAAGTATGAGCTCTATTTCACGACGCGTACTTGAAGAAACGCTCGAATCGAGATAAGAGCCTATGTTATCGCTTGTTGACGAGAACAAGCCTTCTACCACAGCCTGCTGTGTTGGCCAGCCATAGCCACGGTAATAGGCAAATCCTGCAGCCGCAGACAAGAGCAACAAAAGAATGAGAAGGATGAGGAAGAAGCGAAGAACCTTATGTCCTTTACGCTTGTGCTCATAACGCGCACTATCCTGCGAAATTAGCTCCTGTTCGGATACGGTGAAAAAGCCCGTGTCTTCGGGGCTTGGCATGAACTCACCAGACTTGCCCAATGGATCAAGCGGATCGTAGGTTCCATAGGTGTTTTGTCCATATCCAGCAGCCCGTAAAAGGTCATCAGTCTCTGAGGCAGTTCGCTGAGCGACAGCAGCAATGCTGCGTTGCGCTGCTTCATACGATGCGCGCTGTGTTGGGCTTAATTGATATCCTGCGGCTTGTGCCTGTGTATATGCATCTATCGCTTCATGAGTGCGGTTGGCAGCAGAATATGCATCACCCAAAAGAGCGTATACAGAACTTTGATCCGCCTCGGGTGCAGAAAAATCAAGTGCAGTTCTATAAGCCTCGATGGCATCAAGTGGTCGGCTCAACTGCATAAAGCATTCGCCAAGATTAGTAAGCGAACGAGAGGGATTGGGGTTAGTTTCGTCTATGGCAGCATTACGAAATGCAACGCCCGCTTGGCGTGCATCTCCTAGTGCACTATATGCCTTACCTAAGGACATATACGCCTTGTATGGCGTTGGGTAGGAAGTATCTGCCAAAGCCGCATTCAAGGCGCCAATTGCTTCCTCATTGCGGCCGGCACTCACAAGCGCGCGACCTCTATTGCACTGCAGTGGCCCTATCTTGGCATAAGACGCATCAAGCAGGGCATTCTCATAGGCCTTTGCCGCCTCATCAAAACGCCCGAGCTTCATAAGCGAATTTCCAAGGAGATGATCTATCTCACCAGAAACTTCTGAGGCTTGTTTCGCTGTGGAAAGCTTTTGAGCTGCAGATGCCCAATCTCCTTGCTGATACGCCTTCTTACCTGCATCGAATGCCTGTATATCCACAAGTGGCTCCTTAGGTATATCGTCTACAAGATGCTTTAGCGTGATGCGTGCTCAATACGAATGGAGAGAATTGTGTCTCCAATGCGCAGCTCACGTTCTACTTCAATACCATCAATTGTTGTGCCAAAAACCGTGTAATCACGGTCCAATCCATGTTGAGGTCCTAAGCAAAAATAGAACTGTGAGCCAGCTGAGTCTGGATGTTGAGAGCGTGCCATAGCGAGAGCTCCATCAACATGGCTATTATTTGGGTTCGTATCGTACTCGTGCTGAATGCTATAACCTGGTCCACCAGTTCCGGGCATACCATCAGGACCAGGCCGACCAGATGCTACCTCTTCAGCTGTCATATCACGCGTATTGGGACATCCACCCTGAACCACAAAGCCAGGCACAAGGCGATGAAACTTAAGCCCATCGTAGAAGCCAGAGCTTGCAAGTTCGCAGAAATTAGCAACATGAATTGGCGCACCAGCAGCATCCAAGCGAACACGTATGCTTCCTTTACTCGTGTCAAACACGGCAACTTCATCGCCTTGAAGCTCATAGCTTGGCGTATATAAATCGATATTAAACAAGCTCACGCTCTTCCTTTCAACGCGTACCATCTCGTAAAACCACACCACATAGTATGGTGTAGATGCCTAGTCAGTACAGCATTTTATCAGGCTATAGCGGCTTCCACATATTTGGCAAACCAGCCACAGCGATTAGTAGTGTATATGATTCACTTAAGCCATTATCAAAGCATTGTTCAATGCACGCTAGGGAGCTTCCGGTTCTGCTGACTCATAGTTGGCGTCAAACAGTACTAAATAGGCATTTCTGCCATCAGCATTACGCCCTGAATTAAGAATTGCCTCAATGCTAGAACGTTCACCTTCGGGGTCGGAAGATGCGAGGGCTGCATCCCAGGCATTGCATATATTGTCTGAATAGTTACGCAGCCAGTTGCCCAAGCTCAAGAGCGCTGTTTGTGTATCTGAATAAGTACCATCAGCGGTATCTATTTGGCCAATACTTGTGATGAGATTGGAAAGCTCAATGGAAATAAGTTCTGCCTCTTCTGCTGCAGCCTCACGATCTTCGTCACTTCCCGAATATGCAATCTCTTCGAACAGTTCCTCATTGGCAACAATCTCATCTCTGAGAGCGCCGAGACTCTCCCAGGCTTCATAAAACTGCAGATAGCTCGACTCTTCACTCGAAAGATTACTTGATGACGTAATTCCCGTGTCCTGAGCAGAGAGTGAATCGAGTGTTCCCGGAAAGCCCGCCTGCGATGTATCTGCAGGAGTTGTAGCACTCGTTGAATATGCATCGGGGTCCCAAGGATGCGTAATAGCAAGCGTAATGCCACCTACTACCAACAGAGCGGCAAGAGCTGCAAGAACAATTGCACGGGTGCGCGGCATGCGAAAAGCAGATTTCTCGCCCTCTGTTGGTTCATCAGGAAGAGCGGTATTAAGTCGAGGAATGGCCTGTGTATCATCAAGAGAGCTAGACCTTTGCTCAACAGCAGCGTCGCCTGTCTCGGTATGAGAAGGGTCTGCGAGGCGCGCTTCAATATCGTGAGAGCGTTTGATATTAACAGTTTCCGTCTTATGCTCAGCTTCTATATGCAAGCCACAGCTCGGACAGAACGTTTTATCTTTAGGAACGATGGCACCGCAGGCCTTGCAATAGACAGGCTGCTGCCCGTGTGAAACCGCGTCGACCGAGCTTGGTGTACTCTGTCCCACCAATGTTCTACACGCCGGACAGATACGTGATTCATCTGGTATATGAGTGCCACATGAGGGGCAAATCACCGTATCCTCCCAACATATACGAGCGCTAAGCAAGCAGCATCAGCCACAGAAGCTTGAGTTCATCAAATAGTTGCGCTTACTTAGATAGCTTAGCTAGTGCACAAGTGACTCAAGCACGAATGGCAAAATACCACCTTTTGCAATGTAGTGTCCCTCGGCAGGTGTATCTATGCGCACCCGACACATAAACTGAACTGTCGTACCATCTGCACGTTGTGCGTGAACGCAGGTTTCAGCTTGAGAAGGCAAACCAGCAGATAGATCAATAGGATCAATCGAGAAGCTTTCAGTCCCATCTAATCCAAGTGATGCAGCAGATGCACCTTCAACAAACTCGAGAGGCAATATACCCATACCAACGAGATTCGAACGATGAATACGCTCAAAGCTCTCTGCAATTACCGCGCGTATACCAAGAAGTGCTGGTCCTTTACCTGCCCAATCTCGACTTGAACCGGAGCCATAGAGCTTACCCGCCAAAACGATAAGGGGCACAGCGTCTTCACGATATTTCATGGCGGCATCATAGATGGGCTCAATCTCGCCCGTAACTAGGTTCCTTGTCCAGCAGCCGCGCCTACCTTCAGCAAGGAAGTTTTCCAGCTTTACATTCGCAAAGGTTCCACGAACCATAACCTCATGATTGCCGCGTCTGCTGCCATAGGAATTGAAGTTGTCTTCGTCGATGTTGTGCTCTTCTAAGTACCGTGCTGCAGGTGACTGTGACGCAATTTTTCCAGCCGGAGATATGTGGTCGGTGGTAACAAAGTCGCCCAGGTATACCAGTGCACGCGCATTGGAAACTTCAAAGCTTGTGGTGGCTTGTGCCATATCAAAGTATGGAGGTCGGCGTACATAGGTTGAGCTGTCATCCCATGCAAATGTCGCAGACGAATCGACCTCGATTGACTGCCACTCAGCGCTCCCGACAAATAAGTTTTGAGAGCTTTCTGCATAGAGCTCGCGTGAGAGATGAGTGCGAAGAATGTGCTCTACTTCTTCATCGGATGGAAGAAGGTCGCATACATACACCGGCTCGTTTGCGCTTGAGATACCCACAGGCTCGCTCGTGAGATCCACTCTCATCGTACCTGCTATGGAATAGGCAACAACTAAGCCAGGGTCGCAGAGATAGTTTTGACTGACATCCGGAGAAATTCTGCCCTCGAAGTTTCGATTTCCAGAAAGGACGCTACAGAGTTCAATCTGAGAGGCATACGGCATAAGGCTTGGCAGAATATCGCCTGAATTCCCAATGCAGCTCATACAGCCATAACCACAGATATAAAATCCGAGATCTTCGAGGCTCTTCATGAGTCCTGCTCGCTCGAGCAAATATTGCCCAACATGACTTCCGGGAGCAAGGATCTTTTTAACCCAAGGTTTTGGACTCAATCCAAGCTCGCAAGCCCGCTTTGCCACAAGGCCAGCGCGCAGCATCATCGCTGGATCTGTTGCAGTGGTACAGCTGGTAATGGCAGCAATAGCAAGGGCTCCATGATCTATTTCGTAGTCATCATCAAGAGCATCCAGCTTATAGGGACCACTCGACAGATCGCGCTTGTGCTCTTTGCAGCTCGCTTCAACTCTGTCCTTCAGCTGACTCATTAAGAGACGATCATGGGGACGAGAAGGACCAGCAAGGCTTGGCTCTACACGCGACAGGTCGAGGGTGAGACTTTGCGCATATCGACGCTTCTTAGTATCAACGCCAAAGAGCCCTTGATGTTCCATATATGTCTGTACCAAGGCCACCTCATCTGAAGGGCGAGCAGTCATCTCCAGGTACTCAATCACGGCTTCATCTACGGGAAAGAGTGTGGCGGTACAACCATATTCAGGAGTCATATTTGCAATACAGGCACGCTGCGTAGGAGTGAGCGCTGATACTCCAGAGCCTCTGACCTCAACAATAGAGCCCACAACACCATGCGTACGCAAAAGCTCAGCGACATGGAGTGCCACATCCATACCAGTTACTCCATCTTGAAGCCTGCCCTCAAGACGAAGTTCAACCACACGAGGAACCAACATGCTGATGGCTTGGCCTAAGGCTGCTGCCTCTGCTTCAATACCGCCAACGCCCCATCCAAGTACACCAATACCATTTGCTGTTGTCGTATGAGAATCGGTACCAACTAAGGTGTCAAAGCACAGCGTGGGTACCTTCGTTTGAGCTAAGGCATCGTGCATAACCACACGGCCGAAGTTCTCGATGTTTAATTGGTGGCATATACCTGATCCTGGTGGAATAATCTCAACGTTCTCAAAGGACTTGCTTGCCCACTTAAGAAAGGCAAATCGTTCACGATTGCGCTCTGCTTCAAGCTTTTGATTCACATCACAGGCACAGGCACTGCCTGCCTCATCGGCAACAACCGAGTGATCAATCACCAAGGTACAAGGTATCCGAGGATTCACAATTGCAGGATCTTGACCTTGGAGTGCCACCTCATCACGCATTGCAGCAAAGTCTACAAATACGGGCACCCCCGTAAAATCCTGAAAGAGCACCCGTGATGGCATAAATGCTATTTCAGCGCCTTGGCTTCCTGTCAATCCAGCCTGAAGTATGGCCTGAGCAGCACGGTATGCTTCCTCATCACTTTGGGAGCGTCGAATAACATTTTCGAGCAGGATGAGTAAGGCTACAGGAAGCTCATCTGCCCCAGGAATATCCGAGATAGAGATATAGCAGTACTGACCATTGTGTATGGAACGAGGCTGACGTGCACTATATACCGCAGCTTTAAGATCTTCTGAATCGATGAATGATGTCATCGAAGAGATTTCGCAGGTCTGGGAAGAATCTGCTCTGTCGGTGTATGTCATGCCTTCCTCCAAGCCAGGTAACAAAATGACCTATAAAGCCATCCTCTACGGAGTTCTTTGTAATACGTCGATACAGGCATGCAAAGCTAATAACGCCAATGCACACCGCAATAAGCGTAAGTATGCACTGCCAAACGCTAATGCTTGCTACCTCAAAAAAGGATGCAAAGGTAGTGCAGCCAAAAATCATAATGCCGGCAACTACTACAAGAACTGCCGCGCGCATAAATGTTAATGGTGTTGCGAGAGTAGATATAAGGGCAAAACCAACAGCAGACACCACATACATACACATAGTTGAAGTTTGACTATCAGCCATACCTGTTATGCGGTCTACAAAGAGGATGAGAACAAGGCCTAATACAATCCCAAGCGACGCGGGAATTGAGCGAGCAAGCACGTTAACCAAAAAATGGCCCTTTAATCGTTCCTGATTTGGTTCAACTGCCAACATCAGTGACGGCACACCAATGACTGCAACGGAAATGAGTGTCGACTGAATAGGCATAAATGGATATGGCGGGAACACAGCACATATAAAAGCTAGAAGCATGGTAAAGACCGTCTTTACCGTAAAAAGCGATGCTGAACGCTGCAAATTGTTAATAGACTTACGCCCTTCAGCAACTATCTCAGCCATGTGAGCAAAGTCATTGTCCACCAGCACTAAATCGGCAACATTACGTGCAACATCCGATCCAGAAGATACTGCCACCGAGCAGTCTGCCTCGCGCAGAGCAAGGACGTCGTTTACCCCATCACCTGTCATGGCAACGCAGTGCCCTGCATAGCGAAATGCACGAATGAGCGAGCGTTTTTGATCGGGAGTAACACGACCAAAGATGCAGTACTTATCTACTGCCTGACGAAGAAGAAGGGGTGTCGTAAGGGTTGAGGCATCGACATACTCAGTTGCACCAGGTATGCCAACGCGCTGCGCGATAGCAGATACCGTCTTAGGGTCGTCACCCGAGATAACAACGAGGCGGACATCGCGTTTAGTAAAAAAGCGTATCGTATGTGGAGCACTTTCTCGAATGGTATCCTGCAGCGCCACATAACCAAGCAGCTGAGGTGTTCCAACTATCGCACCTTGTGCGCTAAATCCATCGCAGCTCGCAACCACTAATACACGTGCCGTATCTCCAAATGCTTGCAGGTCCTGAACAATCTCGTCGGAGAGATGAGGCAGTACAAATTGTGCTGCCCCCATTACATATGCAGCGCCGGAACGAGTAATGCAGCCCGAACATTTAGTTGCAGATGAAAAAGGAATGTAGCGTGCTATCGCTTCTGAGCGCACATGCTGTGTTTGAAGAAATGAACGAATGGCAAGGCTTGTTTCGTTGAGATCCTCACCAGCAGCTGCAATTAAGGCAACAAGTGCTCGAAGGAGACTGGTATTGTCCGTGCTGTGAAATGGCTGTATGTGCTTTACTTCCATCTCGCCGCTGGTAATAGTTCCGGTCTTATCCAAGCACATCACATCGACGCGAGCAAAGCTTTCGATGCTATAAAGCTTTTGAACAAGAACGTGCTTTGTTGCCAGCCGTGTTGCCGCAAGCGCAAACACAGAGCTACTGAGCAGTATTAATCCTTGGGGAACCATGCCAACAATGGCAGAAACCGTGGTAAGAATGGCATCCACCGTAGAGGTACCTGTTTGTACGGTTCTGACAAATAGGAAGATACCTAAGGGAATGAATATGACGGTTACTACTCGTATAAGGTCATTTAAGGAGTCGAGAATCTCTGAATGACTTTTTCTCACTTGGCGTGCGCCCGCATTTATACGAGCAGCATATCCTTCTGCTCCTACACGAATGACCTTGCAAATCACAGATCCTGAATCGAGAAAACTCCCACTTACGAGCTCACTCCCACGGCGCTTATCAACCGGCACTGACTCACCCGTAATGAGACTTTCATTCAGCGATGCCTCCCCTGCCAACACTACTGAGTCAGCAGGAACCTGGTCGCCACGCCCCAGGCGCACACAGTCGTCAAGTACAACCTGTTCGATAGGAATGGACTGCTCAACCCCATCACGTATAACTCGTACAGGACGTGCGGCAAGTATTGAGAGCTTATCGATTGCCTTCTTTGCTCGTATCTCCTGAAATGCTCCGATAATGAGGTTCGCGAAAACGGGAAGCACGAAGAATACGTTAGAAAACTGCCCCGTAAACAAAACAAGCACAGCCAGAGCAATCATAAGACCGTTAAATGGCGTAAAAGCATGCTCCGCAACAATTTGCGAAACCGTCTTGGTGGGAACATCACTGTTTACATTAACTTTGCCCTCACGAATGCGCTGAGCCACCTCAGCTTGCGAAAGACCCCGGATGCGCCCCGGCGTGGCATCGTTCATAGTGAGGTCCTCCTTCATGTGGGATACGATAACTCCCATAACTCGGGAGGAAATGGTGCCCTCGGCGGGGCTCGAACCCGCGACCTTTCGCTCCGGAGGCGAACGCTCTCATCCACTGAGCTACAAGGGCGTCAAACACCATCGCTCGACATTATATTGAGTTGGATACGGTAGAATCAACACTTCCACAATCCATTACATCAAGAAGAGGAAAACCATGATAGCCGTACTTAAACCAACTATTTCCGATGAACAGCTTTCACATCTTGTTACATGGATTGAATCAAAGGATCTGCAGGCACATATTTCACGCGGTGAATCAGAAATAATCGTTGGACTTGTAGGAGATACCACACAAATAGATCCATTTTTGCTTGAAAGCATGGATATCGTAGAACGAGTTCAACGGGTATCCGAATCCTTTAAAAAGGCAAATAGGAAGTTTCATCCTCAAGATACGATTGTTGATTGTGGTTATGGTGTGAAAATTGGCGGCGGTCACTTTGCTGTCATTGCGGGTCCTTCCGCTGTTGAAGGGGCCAATCTCATTGATATTTGCCGCGCCACCAAAGCCAGTGGCGCCACCATTATTCGAGGCGGTGCATATAAGCCAAGAAGCTCACCGTATTCAAATCAAGGCATGGGCCGGGCTGGCCTCGACTTGTTATGCGAAGCTCGTGCGGAGCTTTCCATGCCCATTTGTAGTGAAGTATTAGACCCAAGAGATGTGGCGCTTTTTGAAGATCACGACATCGATATATTGCAGATAGGCACCAAAAACGCTCAGAACTTCTCCCTGCTCAAAGAGGTGGGTAAAACACAACGCCCCATCCTTTTGAAACGTGGTATATCCGAATCACTTGATGAACTGCTTATGGCTGCCGAGTACATCATGGCAGAGGGCAACAACAATGTCATCCTATGTGAGCGTGGTATTCGCACCTTTGAAACGCGTACTCGCAGCACATTAGATTTGAATGCAGTACCTGTTCTGCATCATCTTACGCATTTACCTGTCGTGGTAGATCCCAGCCATGGTACCGGATATACCCGCTACGTCGTGCCTATGTCCTGTGCTGCCTGTGCTGCAGGTGCTGACGGGTTAGAAATTGATGTCCACGATTGTCCCGCAAACGCTTGGTCTGACGGAGCACAGGCACTAACCCCAGCCCAATTCGAGACCGCCATGAATAAAATCCGTGTTATTCGTTCTGCCGTTCATGAAGTTGGTGAATAGGCTGTGGAATCTACTGCTGCTTCTTCGACCTTTATTCCTGGGCGTATTGGAGTAGTTGGCCTCGGGCTTATTGGTGGATCATTTGCAAAAGCCTTTCATGCGGCAGGACATGAGGTGTATGCCTACAACCGTACAGAGGCAATCCTCGAGCTTGCACAGGTTGAAACAGTCGATGGGGCGCTCAACCATGAAACAATTCCAAGTTGCGAGCTCATTGTATTGTGTAGTTATGCCGACTCTTGCATACGCTGGCTAGAAGAGCATGCAGAGCTTGTGAGCCCTGGAGCCATCGTTATCGATGCCTGTGGTATCAAAGAGAATATCTGCAAGGCTGCCTTCGAGATTGCTCGGGACAAGGCTTGGTATTTTTGCGGAGCTCATCCTATGGCTGGCTCGCAATATTCTGGTTTTGCCCATGCGAAAAGCAGCTTGTTCGAGAATGCTCCCTTGGTCTTGTGTCCTGCACCCTACCTCGATGATTTCGTCCGCGCAGATATGCTCGAGCGCATTATGAATTTACTTGCCTGTTGTAAGTTTGGAAAGCTCACCCTTACCACGCCAGAGAACCACGATCGCATGATTGCCTACACGTCTCAGCTGCCCCATGCGATTGCTAATGCTTATGTGAAAAGCCCTACCAATAAGGAACGTCTTGGCTTTTCCGGTGGCTCCTACAGAGATCTGACGCGTGTCGCACATATGAACGCAGCTATGTGGTGTGATCTTTTCTTGCAGAACGCTCAGCGGCTCACCCAGGAGCTCGACAGTCTTATTGCCTCCTTAGAAGACCTGCGTTCTGCGATACATGAACACGACGAAGATACGCTCATTGAGCTCTTGCAAAAAGGCGACAGCATACAGCGTGCACAGGAAAAGCTTTCCAGTCAGGAGACAGGCTCGTGAACATTCATAAGAGAATTCAGGTTGACACCCCATCAAAAAGCTATGAAGTAGTCGTTGGGCGCGGGCTCATAGATACGGTCGGCACAAACATACGAGAGCTTCTAGGCAAGGTATCTACCTGCATTGTTTCTGACGATACTGTGTCTGGGCTATACGCAGATCGTGTACAGAGCTCACTTACTCGTGCAGGCATTGACAACACCCTTATTGAGTTTCCGGCTGGTGAGGCACATAAGAACCTCGTAACGCTTGGCCACATTCTTGACGATATCGCTCAAGCAGGGCTCTCGCGCAAGGATTGCATTGTTGCTTTAGGTGGTGGTGTTACTGGTGATATGGCTGGACTTGCTGCAGCTATGTATATGAGGGGCTGTCATGTCGTTCATATACCTACCAGCTTGCTCGCAATGGTCGATTCTTCAGTTGGGGGCAAAACAGCAGTTGACCTTCCCTCAGGTAAAAATCTTGCGGGCGCTTTTTTCCAACCGGAAGCTGTCATTGTTGATGTAGAGCTCCTTGGCAGTCTCAGCTCAGAGCTCTTTTGTGACAGCTGTGCTGAGATGATTAAGCATGCGGTCATCGCCGATGAAGCGCTCTTCAAACGTTTGAGCACATCGGCTATCACGGCAGATGCAGACCATATCGATGAGCTCCAAGAGATCGTTGCCCGCAATATTGAGATCAAACGAGATGTCGTTATAAACGACGAAAACGAACAAGGACTGCGGCAGGTGCTTAATTTGGGCCACACCATTGGCCATGCAATCGAAGCTGCCTCAAACTTCAGACTAGGCCATGGTAGCTCCGTTGCAGCAGGGATGTGTTGTATGGCTCGTGCCTGTGCCCAGAAGGGCTGGTGTTCTTATGACATCCCTCGTCTTATTGAGGACTGCTGTGCCTTGTATGGGCTTCCAACAGATACCGATGTTGCGCACGATGTGCTTATGAACTACCTGTCTCACGATAAAAAACGTACGACCGGTGGATATAACATCGTTGTTCCTGCTGCTATTGGTCGGGTAGAGCTGAGATATGTTTCATACGAAGAAATGGATGAAATCGTACGCATAGGCTGCACGCTTTCCTAGGAGAGTTATGGATATCTACGTTGAACCAAAACAGCTCAAAGGCAGCATTGCCGCCATTCCTTCTAAGTCGGTAGCACACAGAGCACTCATATGTGCAGCACTCGCTAACAGACCAACCAAGCTGCTCTGCCCCACGACATCGGTTGATATAGACACCACCATTTCATGTCTAGAAACGCTCGGGGTGCGCATTGAAAGATGTTCTGGGGGGATGCTTGTTCATCCCATACCATCCACCTACCGTCATTCAAAGCTACATATTGCAAGCCCACTAGATTGTATGGAGTCTGGCTCCACCCTCAGATTTATGCTTCCTCTTGTTGGAGCTTTGGGTGCAGAGGCTTGCTTTGTGGGGCGCGGTAGGCTCAGTAAACGTCCGCTCTCCCCTCTCTATGAAGAAATGCTTGCTGCTGGATGTGACCTCTCGGAGCAAGGAAGCTTCCCCTTGTACATTTCGGGAAAACTTCGTGCTGGCCAGTTTGAACTTCCCGGCGATGTTTCTTCTCAATACATCACGGGACTCTTGCTTGCAGCTCCCGCCATGGATGGAGAGACGCGCATTCGAGTAATGAATCCTATTCAATCAATGCCGTATATATCCATCACGAAATCCGTTATGAAATCTTTTGGCGTAGAGGTCATAGAAGCATCTGAGTGTAGCGAGCATGAAACTGAAGGCTTTACCACCTTTATCGTCCCTGCGGATGCACACTACGAAAGCCCCGAAAGCTTTGAGATAGAAGGTGACTGGTCAAACGCAGCCTTTTGGCTTGCCGCTGGAGCCGTGAGCGACGCACCACTTCAGGTAACAGGGCTCAACCTCCTGAGTTCTCAAGGAGACCGCAGCATCCTTGCCGCACTGGCACGCTTGGGAGCTCGTATTACACGGAGAGGAAATACGGCATCAGCGCAGCGCGATCATCTACAGGGCGCTGAAATTGATGTACGCGATTTTCCCGATTTGGTGCCCCCTCTTGCAGTTGTCGCAGCCCTTGCTGAAGGTACCAGTCGCTTTACTCATGCTGAACGTCTGCGCCTTAAGGAAAGCGATCGACTCGCATCCGTTTCCTCCTGCATAAATGCACTTGGTGGACGAGCAAGAGTCGAAGGAAATGATCTTATTATAGAAGGGGTCGATACCTTTACGGGAGGTATCGTGGATAGTGCAGCCGACCATCGTATTTGTATGCAGGCTGCGATTGCTGCGACTTTGGCCACAGATACGGTCACTATCCAAGGAGCCCAATGTGTAGAGAAATCCTATCCAAACTTCTTTGATGATTTTTCTCTTTTAGGTGGTGTAGTGAGGGAAGGGAGCTAGATATGCCTTCAACCATAGGAACAACAGTTCAAGTTACTCTGTTCGGGCAATCTCATGCTCCGTGTGTCGGTTGCACCATATCTGGCTTACCTGCTGGTATCCACATTGACCTTGACGCCATGCGAACTCTCATGCAGCGCAGAGCGCCTGGACGCAACCCATGGTCAACACCGCGTTATGAAGAAGACGAGGTACGTATTGTGAGCGGTGTTACTGCAGGAAATGTTAGCTGCGGAACACCTATCACCCTCCTCGTTGAAAATACCAATATACGCTCTGCCGACTACGAAGAGCTTGCTCGAATTCCTCGACCTGGACATGCCGATTGGCCTGCTCATCTTAAATGGGGCAGCTTTCATGACATAGCTGGTGGAGGCTATTTCTCTGCTCGGCTTACCGCGCCTCTATGCGCTGCTGCCTCAATATGTATGCAGGTGCTTGAGCGCTCCAATGTTCGAATTGGTGCGCACCTCTATGAGTGTGCAGGCATCTCAGACACTCCCTTTGCAGCGCTTGGTAATCCAAAAGAGCAATTGGAAGACCTATACCAGCAGCTGGACGCGCTATCCGATGGCCGTCAGTTCCCAACGCTTGATGAAGATGCCGGGAAAGCCATGCAGCAAGCAATTTCGGATGCACAATCAGTTGGTGACTCAGTAGGCGGCATTGTTGAATGTGTTGTTGTTGGTATGCCAGGCGGTGTTGGCGCACCTCATTTCGATGGCGTAGAGAATGCATTTGCTCGCGCTGCTTTTGGCATACCTGCGGTGAAGGGTATTGAATTTGGGCGTGGTTTTGAGGCAGCGCACATGCGTGGCTCTCAACATAATGACCCCTACCAAGTTCATAATGGTGAAGTTTGCGTGGCAAAAAACGACGCAGGAGGGGCACTAGGAGGCATTACAACTGGTGCACCTATTGTATTCCGCTTGGCAATGAAACCAACTTCAAGCATCGGCATAGAGCAAGACTCGGTTGACCTCAAGACAATGGAACCTGTAAAGCTACTGGTAAAAGGACGACATGATCCATGCATTGCACCGCGTGCGGTTCCTGTTGCTGAAGCGGTGGCTGCAATTACTGCGCTCGATTTGATTATGTCGTATCCAGCTCATGCGTACTAAACACCGTGTTAAATAGCATTACAACCTATACCTATGGAGTTATACATGAATGACTTGCAAGAAATTCGCGAACAGATAGATGCTATCGACAAGCAATTTGTTGAGCTCTACAAGCAGCGTATGGCCTACTCCGAGGAAGTTGCTGCTATCAAAAAGAAAGCCCATCTTCCCGTTCTCGATAGAGAGCGCGAGCGTACCAAGCTGTATGAACTTGCCCATCAAGTTGAACCTGAACTACGCGACAGCTTCATTGTGCTGGTTAGGCTCTTAATGGCGGCTTCACGCACGCGCCAACATCAAATTCTTGACCCCGATAACTCCTTGGTAACGCAGATTCAGCATGCAGTTGATACTACTGACGAGCTCTTTCCAGAAGAGGCTTACATTGCCTGTCAGGGTGTAGAAGGGGCATATTCTCAAATTGCTGCCGATAAGCTCTTTCGCTGCTCCTCTATCACGTATTTCGACACCTTTGATGGTGTATTCCAAGCAATTGATGCGGGTTTTTGTCGCTATGGCGTACTTCCACTTGAAAACTCAACAGCGGGCTCAGTTAACCAGATATACGATCTTATGATGCAGTACGACTGCCATATTGTGCGTTCAGTACGCGTTAAGATTGACCATCACTTGCTCGCCCTACCAGGGACGCGCCTTGAAGATGTTCGCGAAATCTATAGCCACCAACAAGCCATTAGTCAGTCACAAACATTTTTGTCGACCCTTAAAAACGTACGCGTTCACGTATGTGATAACACGGCAATGGCTGCAAAAATGGTAGCTGAGCTCGGTCGAAACGATGTGGCAGCACTTTCGAGTCGCTCCTGTGTAGATTTGTACGATCTTGTTCCTTTAGTATCAAACGTACAAGATAAAGCCAACAACTACACGCGCTTTGTATGCGTGTCAAAAGAGCTTGAAATCTATCCTGGCTCAAATAGAACCTCGCTCATGATTGTCGTGTCGCACTATCCTGGCGCATTGTGCCAAGTGCTTACCCGCTTTCATGCCCTCGATATAAACTTGAGCAAACTAGAAAGCCGCCCCTTACCCGACCGTGATTTTGAGTTCATGTTCTTCTTCGATCTTGAAGCACCTGTCAACTCTACGAGATTTATATCCTTGTTGACGTCGCTTGGAGATGTATGCGAGCAGTTCCGCTACTTGGGTAGCTACACCGAGGTGATATAGCTCTGGCGGTCTTATTTGCTGAAAGGTTGTTATATGAACTCAGCATGCACGAGCTTTGGCCTTATAGGGCACCCGCTTGAACACAGCTGGTCACCCCAAATTCATGCCAAACTGAGCGATATCCCGTACCTCTTGCATGAATTAGAACCTCATGAGCTTTCCAGCTTTATCCTCAACGACAAAAGCTGGTCTGGGCTCAACGTTACCATCCCCTACAAACAGGCGGTCATCGAGTTCGCAGACGAATTAAGCCCTGCTGCAAAGCGCTTAGGTGCCGTAAACACCCTGGTGCGCAGAAATGACGCATCTATCTATGCAGATAACACAGATCTTGCGGGCTTTTCCTATCTACTCAATCGCTTTTGCACACAGCATCTCGAAGGCACAGCGGCTGATGTACTGCATCACAAAGCCGTAGCAGTTCTTGGTTCGGGAGGTGCATCCCATGCCATATACGCTGCCTTAGAAGATGTAGGAGCTCTGCCGCGTATTGTTTCTCGTAAAGGTCCTTATAACTATGAGCTTCTCATGGCAGAGGGCGCAGATACCTATCTTGTCGTTAATACCACGCCTGTAGGTATGTATCCCAACTGTGGTGTATCCCCTCTTAAGGATGAGGCCTTTGATGCTATGCCACAGCTTTCAGGTCTTATTGATATTGTCTACAACCCATATCGCACGCAGCTTTGTATGCAGGCAGAGGCGCGTAACATCCCAGTGGTAAGTGGGCTTGCCATGTTAGTAAGCCAGGCAGTACGTTCAAGTGAGCTATTTCAAGGTATCAGCTTAGATAATTCCTGCATTGAGCGGGTTGAGAAGGAGCTTAACCGAGCGCATCTCAACATATGTCTTATTGGCATGCCAGGAGCAGGTAAAACCAGTACGGGCAGACGCATTGCCCGTAAACTGGGACGTCCCTTTGTTGATATGGACGATGTCTTTACCATTGAGCTCGGGGTATCTCCTGCTCACTACATTCATGAATATGGAGAGGCTGCCTTTAGAGACCAAGAAACATCCCTTTTAAGGCACTATGGATGCAAATCTGGTTTGGTGATTGCCTGTGGAGGCGGCGTCGTATGCCGAGAAGCCAATTACGAACTCCTCCATCAGAACTCATCCATTGTGATGATCGACCGGGCACTTGATGAACTTTCTTCACATGGAAGACCTCTATCCCAAAGCAAGGGTATTGACGTACTCGCGCATGAGCGGATGCCGAAGTACAAAGCCTGGGCTGATCTTGTCATAGCCTGTCAAGGATCCGCATCTGAAGATGCCTCACTTATTTGCTCTCGTTTGGGGTATACAGAAGAGCACGCCTCAGCAAGCTATTAGGAGTCAATAGATGACACAACAACACGAGCACGCACCAACAGCTCTCCTCGTTATTAATGGTCCCAATATCAATATGTTGGGCATTCGTGAGCCTGACGTGTATGGCACGCAGGACTACAGCTCACTTGAGCAGCTGTGCCAAGATGCCGCATATGAATGTGGTTTTACGAGCTGTCGTTGCTATCAATCTAACCATGAGGGAGCTCTCATCGATGAGATTCAGGCTGCCTACAAATCGGTTGCAGGTATCGTTATTAACCCCGGCGCATATACCCATACGTCGATAGCACTTCTTGATGCGCTTCAGGCAGTTCACATTCCTGCAGTTGAAGTCCATATTTCTCAACTAGATGAACGCGAGGACTTTCGCCAGGTCTCATATGTACGTATGGCTTGTATTGATACCGTCGTGGGCTTAGGTATCGAGGGCTATCGTATTGCAATACAAAAACTTGCCGCTCATCTTGGTATTTCTTAAGGAAGGTAGCTGTTGTGCTCAACTTTATCAAGGCAATCTTTGTAGGAATTGGCGGCGTTGCGCCTGGTCTTTCCGGAAGTGTGCTTCTGGTTATTTTTGGTTTGTACCAGCAGGTAATTGATGCCATAGGAACACTTTTCACTAACTTCCGCAAAAACCTGCTCTTCCTTATACCTCTTGCCTTTGGTGTGGTCACCGGTGTTTTGCTCTTTAGCAAGATAGTCGATTATCTTCTCACCAATTTCGAATTTGCCACGCGCTATGCCTTTTTAGGTTTGATTCTTGGAACCATCCCCTTGTTTTGGAGCGAAGTGCGAAAAAAGGGATTTGGTACTGCGTATGGAATACTGAGCGCCGTGACATTCATTGTGGGCGTTGTGCTGATCTACTTTGGCATTAACACCGCAGCTGTTACCAACCCAAACATCGCTCAATCCTTCTTTATGGGGATTGCATATGCCGGCTCTGCCATTATTCCTGGCGTAGATTCTGCAGCCATCCTCAGCGCTCTAGGGCTCTATGTTATGTGGGTGGAAGCTCTAGCTACGCTTAACTTCACGGTACTTATTCCTGCAGCCTGTGGCCTCGGCGTTGGTCTTTTGCTCTTTTCTGCCCTCATGCATGTGCTCATAGCACGCTTCTACACGGCAACCTTTGCCTGCATCTTTGGGCTCTTTCTTTCCATAATTCCCAGCGTCATTCGTAATGAAGCGGGCATATTCATGCTGCCAGGCAGTGTCTTTGAGGTAGCACTCGCTGTGGTGTTAGTAGTGCTGGGTTTTGGTATTGCGTTCTATATGGGAACTATCTCTCAGAAGGCATAAGAAGCGGCTGCTGCCTCTATGCAAGACCTATAACATACGGTGCGTTGCATATTGTTCTTCGTCTTGCCAAAGGACAATATCACCTGTTGCACGACTCTGCACAACGTCAATAATCCTCTGATTAGACGAACCTCTAAATCGAAGGCTAATGTCCTTGAGATCTTGAACGAAGCGGCCGTCCACCACAACATCAAGCAGCGACAACAATTCGTCGAGTACATCCGTTGCGGCACGACATGAGCTATCGTGCAGCTCCTCCCAAGTAAAGCCCGTATACAGCCAAACGTTCTTATCTGTGTACTGCTTTCGAACAGACTGAATGAGTTTGAGAACGTCTGGCTGGTTTTCAGGCTCGAGGGGCTCCCCCCCAAGAAGCGTTATGCCACGTACATAGCTTGGCGCAAGACTATCTAGCAATTCTTGTATGGTGGCGTCGCTAAAGGGCTTGCCTGCAGTAAACGACCATGCCACTTCGTTAAAACAAAAGGGACAGCGGTGTCTACAACCCGATACAAAGAGTGAGGTGCGCACTCCAGGACCGTTAGCAATGTCACAGCGCTTAATTTCTGCGTAGTTCATAGCAAGGAGCGGTACTAGAGGTGAAGCACACGATCTCGAATTTCTTCGGTGCGACCCTGGTTCCAGAACTGAGTACCGATATAGCCACAGGTACGCCTAGCTACATTCATCGTAGACTCATCACGGTTGCCGCAACTCGGGCACTCCCATACCAGCTTGCCGTCATCCTCCACAATAGCAATCTCTCCGTCGAAGCCACACTTCTGACAGTAGTCGCTCTTCGTGTTGAGCTCGGCATACATAATGTTTTCGTAGATGTACTGCATCACCTGTATAACTGCTTCGAGGTTATCCTGCATATCGGGTACCTCAACGTAGGAGATGGCGCCACCAGGGGACAGACGCTGGAACTGACTTTCGAAGCCAAGCTTGGTAAAGGCGTCGATCTCTTCGGTTACATGTACGTGATAGCTGTTGGTGATGTATCCCTTGTCGGTAATGCCGGGGACAATACCAAAGCGACGCTGCAGGGCCTTTGCAAATTTATAGGTAGTTGACTCGAGCGGTGTGCCATACAAGGAGTAGTCGATATCCTCTTCAGCCTTCCACTCGTTGCACTTGTCATTCATGTGCTGCATAAGCTCCAAAGCAAATGGTGTTCCCAAAGGATCGGTGTGGCTCGCACCTGTCATATAGCGAACACACTCATAAAGACCCGCAAAACCCATGCTAATGGTGGAGTACCCTCCATACAGCAGCTTGTCGATGGTCTCGCCCTTGTCAAGACGCGCCAATGCACCGTACTGCCAGAGAATAGGAGCCGCATCGGATGTGGTGCCTAAGAGACGTTCATGACGGCAGCGCAGAGCCTTGTGACACAAATCAAGACGCTCGTCGAGAATACGCCAGAAGGCATCCATGTCTTTCTCGGATGAAAGGGCCACGTCTGGCAGGTTGATGGTAACAACGCCCTGGTTAAAGCGACCGTAGTACTTAGGCGTATCGGGCTCATAGTTCTTTGCACGAGCAACATTGTCAAAGCCGTTACCAGAGCGATCCGGCGTTAAGAAGGACCTACATCCCATGCAGGTATAGCAATCGCCATTGCCTTCCGTTTCACCCTTGGATAGCTTGTACTCACGCATCTTCTTCTCGGAAATATAGTCGGGCACCATGCGTTTTGCCGTGCACTTCGCAGCAAGCTGCGTGAGGTAGAAGTACGGTGAGCCTTCACGAACGTTGTCTTCCTCAAGGACATACACGAGCTTGGGGAATGCCGGTGTAATCCATACGCCCTGCTCGTTCTTCACGCCCTCAAAGCGCTGACGCAAGGTTTCTTCAATGATGAGTGCCAAGTCAGCCTTTTCCTGCTCTGAGCGAGCTTCACCCAAATACATTGACACTGTTACAAATGGTGCCTGACCATTTGTGGTCATAAGGGTAACAACCTGATACTGAATAGTTTGTACGCCCTTGCGCACCTCATCACGCACACGATTTTCAACTACTTCGGCAAGCTTCTCGGCATCAGGCTCAATACCAACAAGGTTAAATTCGTCGATTACCTGGCGACGAATGCGCTGACGACTGATATCAACAAAGGGCGCCAAATGTGCCAAGGAGATGGACTGTCCACCATATTGGCAGCTTGCTACCTGAGCAATAATTTGCGTTGCAATGTTGCAAGCCGTAGAGAAGCTATGAGGTTTCTCTATCATGGTGCCAGAGATAACGGTACCGTTCTGCAGCATGTCTTCCAGGTTGACCAAGCAACAGTTATGCATGTGCTGTGCAAAATAATCAGAATCGTGGAAGTGAATAATGCCCTCATTATGAGCTTGAACGACATCTTCAGGCAGCAGGAGGCGCATGGTGAGATCCTTAGAGACCTCCCCAGCCATATAATCGCGCTGCACAGAGTTAACCATGGGGTTCTTATTGGAATTCTCCTGCTTAACATCCTCGTTATTGCACTCGATGAGCGTGAGAATCTTGTCGTCTGTGGTATTCTTCGTGCGCTTCAAGCTCTGCAAGTAGCGATAAATAATGTACTTGCGTGCAACCTCAAAGCGACCAAGCGCCATGATTTCGTCTTCGACCATGTCCTGAATTTCTTCAACGCTGACGGTATGTCCGGCATCACGACAACGATCGGCAACGTTTTCGCTGGCATATACAATTTGGCGCTGTGATAGGCGCTGTCCTGGTTCTACTTCTTCATTCGCAGCGGCGATGGCGTTCTGAATTTTAGAAATATCAAAAAGAACCTCAGAGCCATTGCGTTTAATGATCTTCATAGTGCTCCCTTTCTTCGCTACCTTTAGGCTGCGTTTCATATGCTGCTGTGCACTTCAGCCTTGATTGATGAATATGTAAGGCGCGCGTATCAGTGCGCGTGGCTTTGCTTATATGAGCAATGTCAGGACCTAAGTATAGAAGCTTGAAAAGCAATTACAAGCACAAACCACAATACTTTCTATTAAATTCTGATTGCACACACAATATATTGTGGTTTCGCCATATGCAGCTAATTGCTTTAAACTGGACGCATGCAGATATAAATTTTGAAAGGGAGATCTATGCCAAACGAGGGAAGTTTTGCAGAAGCACTTCGCAGAAGTGAATCCATTCAAAAAGATTTAGCTATTCATCCAGAGAACTATCGCATGCTCACAGGAGATCGCCCAACCGGGCGCCTGCACCTTGGACATTATTTTGGAACACTCCAGGAGCGCGTACGACTTCAAAACCTGGGTGTGTCTACCAGCGTATTGATTGCCGATTATCAAGTCATTACCGATCGAGATACCACCGAAAACATCAAAGATAACGTTATCAATATGGTTATCGATTATCTCGCCGCAGGTATCGACCCCAACAAAACCATGATTTACGTGCACTCGGCTGTTCCTGAGTGCAACCAACTCATGCTTCCCTTTCTCTCCTTGGTGAGTGAATCTGAACTGAAACGAAACCCCACGGTTAAATCCGAGCAAGAAGCATCAGGCCACACACTTACCGGCTTGCTGTTGACCTACCCCGTCCATCAGGCATGCGACATTCTCTTTTGCAAAGGCAATGTGGTGCCAGTAGGCCGCGACCAATTGCCTCATATTGAGATCACCCGAACCATTGCACGCCGCTTCAACGAGCGCTATGCACCAATATTCGATGAGCCAGAGGGTCTGCTTTCTCATGAAGAAATGCTCCCAGGACTTGATGGTAGAAAGATGTCTAAGAGCTACGGCAATGCAATTTCTCTGAGCATGACTGCAGAAGAAACAGCAAAGCTCATTAAAAAGTCTCGTACCGATGCTGAGCGCCGTATTAGCTTTGATCCTGTTGGGCGCCCAGGAGTCTCGGCATTGCTCACCACCGCAGCAATGTGTAGTGGTCGCTCCGAAGTAGACATAGCGCAAGAGATTGG